>NZ_JBEYYT010000207.1:0-16206 GCF_040645715.1 Spirillospora sp. NPDC046719
CTCGCGGGGGGAGCGGGGGCCTTCCGTGGTGCCGGCCGGGAAGCCGGGAGATCGCCCGGCCGGACGGGGCCGTCAGAAGCTGCGGCTGCGCCGGCGTCCGCCCCAGCGGCCGCCACCGCGGCTGTTGAGCGAGGTCAGCGCGGCCACGCCGATCGCGGCGATCACCACCGCGAAGATGAGCGCGATGACCCAGCCCGCGCCGAGCGCGGAGGCGATCGCGCCGCCGAGGATCGCGCCGACGATGCCCACGCCGATCGTCAGCAGGATGCCGATCGGGTTGCGGCCGGGCACGATGAGCCGTGCCAGCGCCCCGACCACGGCACCGGCGATGATGAACCAGAGGATCGTCAGCATCTCAGTCAGTCCGTTTCGTTTCCGGGGGGCCGGAAGATCCGGCCCGTTGGTCGCAAACCGGTATGCCCGTTCCTCCGGAAACAAACAAAATCTTCGTCAAGACGCTTGCCGACCTGCCGGGACATCGGCTAGGGCAGCCGACCGGACGCGCCGCGTGACGGTCCGCGCGCGGTCACCGAACCTCGCATGATCACCGGCTCACGCATGGTCACCGGCTCGCGCGCGGTCACCGGCTCACGCGTACTGGGTGCCGAAGCCCACGCCGCGGCGCTCGTCCTCGGCGATCTCCAGGTAGCCGACCCGCTCGGCGGGCACGACGACCCGCCCCGCGCGCCGGTCCTTCAGCACGAACACCCCGCGCGGCTCCGCCAGCGCGCCGGCGAGGGCCTCCTGCACCTCGTCGGCGGACTGGTCGGTCTCCACGACGATCTCCTTCGGCACGTTCTGCACGCCGATCCGAACCTGCACGCGCTGCTCCCCTCGTCGGTCCCGTCCCGGCACCCGCGGGACGGTCCTTCGATGGTCGCACGGAGACCGGCGGATCGGCCGTCCCGCCGCTTCGCCGCGAGTGAAACGCGGCGGTCAGCCCTGCTCGCCGGTCCGCGGGAAGCCGGAGATGCCGCGCCAGGCGAGGCGGGCGATGATCTTCTCGGCGGTGTCCTTCGGGATCGCGCGGTGCTGCGACAGCCAGAACCGGGCGCTGACCTCGGCCATCCCGACCAGGCCCATGCCGAGCAGGTGGGCCTCGTCGCTGGCGGCGCCGGTGTCCTCGGCGATCACCTGGGCGATCATCTCGGCGCACTGCTGGTTGGCGCGGTCGACGCGGGCCCGGACGGGCGCCACGTTGCGCAGGTCCGACTCGAAGACCAGCCGGTACGCCTCGCCGTCGCCGGCCACGAAGTCGTAGAACGCCTGCATGCTCGCCTGCACGCGCAGCTTGTTGTCCGTGGTGGACTCCAGCGCGTCGCGCACGGTCTTCACCAGCGCCTCGGCGTGCTCGTCCAGCAGGGCCAGGTACAGCTCCAGCTTGCCCGGGAAGTGCTGGTAGAGCACGGGCTTGCTGACGCCCGCGCGCTCGGCGATCTCGTCCATCGCCGCCGCGTGGTACCCCTGCGCGACGAACACCTCCTGGGCCGCGCCGAGCAGTTGCCTGCGGCGCGCCAGCCGCGGCAGGCGCGTGCCACGGGGGCGTGCGTCCGGGGTAGCCGTCACCACACTCTCCGATCACCAGATCAGCGCGACGGTAGAGGGTGTCCGTCGCGGGGAAACAATCCCACCATCCTACGCGCCGGTAACCTCGTCGGTCACTAACAAAGACCACCGACGTTCCTCGCGCGCGCAGGTCAGTGTATTTCCGGCGGCGGACCGCCGCAGCCGGACGCGTCGTCCGCCGGACCCGGACGGACGCTCCGGCGCGGCGGCCGCGGGCCGCCGGCGGTCAGCGGTAGTCGTCCTCGTCGAGCGGGATCTCCCGGTGCTGCTCGGCGGCGTCGGCCTCGTTGACGTCCATCGGCAGCTGCGCCGCCCACTCGGTCGTCTCCTCGCCGTCCTCGCCCTCCTCGCCGAGGTCGGCCCGCTGCTCGGCGGTGTCGGCCTCGTTGGCGTCCTCGGGCAGCGGCTCCCGCTCCAGGTCGTCGGTCTCGCTCATCACGCGTCCTCCTCGGAAGGGCCCATCGGAAGGTCCGTCACAGGCGGCCGGCCAGTTCCCGCAGCGGCGCCTCCACGGACTCGCCGTAGGTCGGGAACGCGTGCACGACGTCGGTGAGCACGCTCAGCGGCGTCTCCGCGCGGATGGCCAGCGCGATCTCGCTCATCCACTCCTCAGCGTAGAGTCCGGCGGCGGCGGCGCCGATCAGCAGCCCCCGGGAGCGGTCGGCGTACAACTCGACCCGGCCGCGATCGTCGGCCTCGACCGCCGCCCGCGCCGTCGCGGCGAGGTCGTACCCGGCGGTGAGGAGGTCTATTCCGAGTTCCTCCGCCTGCTTCGGGGAGATCCCGACCGCGTAGACGGTGGGGGTCGTGTACACGACCCGGGGGATCGCGCGGTAGTCGGCCGCGCGGTGCTCGCCGAGCAGGTTGGCCAGGACGAGCCGCGCCTGGTAGCGGGCGGCGTGCGTGGTGCGGGCGACGCCCGTGACGTCGCCCGCCGCCCACACGTCGCCGGACGTCGACGGGACCCGGCACGTCTCGTCCACCGGCACGCCGTGGCCGGGGGACGTGGCGACGCCGAGGGTCTCCAGGCCGAGCCCCTCGACCCGGGGGCGGCGCCCGGCGGCGACCAGGATCCGGTCGGCGTCCAGCGTGCCGCCGTCCGACAGCCAGAGCCGCAGCCCCGACTCCTTGCGCTCGACGTGGCTCAGGCCGGCGCCGAGGCGCAGGTCGACGCCCATCCGGCGGAGCGCGTCGGCGAGCACCTCCCCGGCGAACGGCGCCTCGGCGGTCAGCAGCCGCCCGGACGCCTCGACCAGCGACACCTGCGAGCCGAACGCCGCGTACACCTGCGCCAGCTCGCAGCCGACCGGGCCGCCGCCGAGGACGACGAGCCGGCGCGGCAGGTCGGGCACCGACAGGGCGCCGTCGCTCGTCCACAGCGGGACGTCGGCGAGGCCGTCGACGGGCGGGATCACCGGCTCGCTGCCGGTGCACAGCACGAGGTCGCCGAAGCCGTGCTCGGCGCCGTCCACCTCGATCCGGCCGGGCGCGGTCACCTGGCCGCGGCCGCGCAGCACGGTGACGCCCTCCTCGGCCATCCGGGCGACGATCCGCTCGTCGGCGCGGTGCCCGGTGAGGGCGTCGCGGCGGGCGACCGCCATCTCCCAGGTCTCCCCGCGCCGCGCCGACAGCAGCAGCGATTTGGACGGGACGCACGCGAAATACCGCGATTCACCGCCGACCAGGCGGTTCTCGACGAGCGCGACGTCGCGCCCGGCGCGGGCGAGGCCGGTCGCGACCAGCTCTCCCGCCGTCCCCCCGCCCAGCACCACGGCGTCGTAGTGATGGTTCTGCGACAACTGATCTTCCTTCCGCACCGGCGGGTGTGTCCCCGCTCACATTGCGTCCCCGTGCTCATGGTGGCGGAAGTCGGCGCCGGAGCGTGGCCGTTCGGACACATACGGCGCCCGAAAAGGGGGAGATCGTGGCGCGGCGGCGGGCCGGCGGGGTCACGGGAGGGCGCGCCTGCGCCCGTCCAGCAGGGGTTCCAGCAGGTCCCCGTGCTTCTCGACCCGGCCGAGCACCTCGTCGGGGGAGAACACCAGGTCGGCGGCGTCCCCGCAGGACTCCAGCTCGTCCCAGGTGATCGGGGTGGACACCGACGGGCTGGACGCGGCGCGCAGCGAGTAGGCCGCGACGGTCGTCTTGGCCGGGTTGTTCTGGCTCCAGTCCACGAAGACCCTGCCCTTGCGCAGCCGCTTCTCCATCTTCGCGACGACCAGGTCCGGATGCTCCGACGCGAGGCGCTGCGCGGCGGACTTGGCGTACTCCGACGTCCGCGCCGCGTCGTTCGGCTCCTTGATCGGCACGTACAGGTGCAGGCCCTTCTTGCCGCTGGTCTTCGGATAGGAGTCGAAGCCGTCCTCGGCGAGCACGTCGCGCAGCAGCCCGGCCACCTCGCACGCCTCGACGATCGTCGCGGGCGCCCCGGGGTCCAGGTCGAACACCACCAGGTCGGGGGCGCGCAGCCCGCCGCGCGGGCCGACCTTCCACTGCGGGACGTGCAGCTCCAGCGCGGCGAGGTTCGCGCACCACACGAGCGTCGGCAGGTCGTCGACGACGACGAAGTCAGCCGTCTCGCGGCCGGACGAGCTGCCCGGCGTGGGGATCTCCGCCGTCCGCACCCAGTCCGGCGTGTGCGAGGGCGCGTTCTTCTCGAAGAACTTCCCGCCGTCCACGCCCTCCGGCCAGCGGATCCGGGTGGCCGGACGGTCCTTCAGGTGCGGCAGCATCACCGGCGCGATCCGCGCGTAGTAGTCGATGACCTCGCCCTTGGTGAACTCCGGGTACAGGTTCTTGTCGAGGTTGGACAGGCTGAGCCGGCGGCCGTCCACCTCGACCTGCCGGCCGCTCACCACGGGTGCTCCGGCGCGGGGGTCTCACTGCTCACTCGTGACCTCCAGGGGGTCCTTGTCGTCGCGCAGCCCGCGCCAGGACGGGAAACGGAGGCGGCCGTCCCTGGTGCGGGCGCTGTAGGCGACCTCCCCGACGAGGCGCGGCTCAACCCACTGGGCGTCGCGGGCGTGCTCGCGCGGGACGGCCTCGTCGAACGGGCTGGTCGGGCGGCGCAGCGGCCACAGCGCCTCGTACAGCTCGTCGAGGACCCGGTCGCTGAAGCCGGTGCCGACGTGCCCGACGAACCCGAGCCGCCCCTTGGGGTCGTACTCGCCGAGCAGCAGCGACCCGACGCCGCCCTCGCGGCGTCCCCGGCCGGGCTTCCAGCCGCAGACGACCACCTCGCGGGTCTGGAAGTTCTTCACCTTGCGCCAGAAGTCGACGCGGCGGCCCGGCCGGTACGGGGAGTCCAGCCGCTTGGCGAGCAGGCCCTCCAGGTGCTCCTCGATGGTGAAGGCGAGCAGCTCGTCCACCTGGGTGGTGTCGCCGCCGTGCAGGTAGGGGGGCACCTCGACGGGTCCGCTGCCGGCGAGGTCGAGGCCGTCGAGCAGCGACCGCCGCTCGGCGTAGGGGACGTCGTAGAGCACCCGGCCGTCCAGGAACAGCACGTCGAAGACCACGTACCGGACGGGGACCTCGCGGATCAGCCGGGGGTGCGGCTCCGACACGTGCATCCGCCGCTGGAGGCGCTCGAAGCTCGGCCGGCCCCGCTCGAACGCGACGACCTCGCCGTCCAGCACGACGTCGTGGTCGGGCAGCAGGTCGGCGAGCGCGGTGAGCTCGGGGTAGCGCGAGGTCACGTCGTTCCCGCGCCGGCCGGTGGCGCGGACGCCGTCCGGCGACACCTGCGAGACGACCCGGACGCCGTCCCATTTGAGCTCCAGGCCCCAGCGTCCGCCGTCGTCGGGGAGGTCGCCGGTGGCGGCCATCATCGGCTCGACGGGCCATGGCATGGTCATACCGGCGTCTTACCCGATGCCCGCGCCCAAGAAAAGGATCAAGCGCCCGTTATGGCGCAAACCGAACGGGGTTGCGACGCTAAGGGGAGGAGCGGACCGGGCTGGGTAAGGACATCGACATGCGGAGCATCTGGAAGGGCGCTATCTCGTTCGGGCTGGTGACGATCCCGGTGAAGCTGTACTCCGCGACCGAGCAGCGGGACGTCAGCTTCCACCAGGTGCACCGGGAGGACGGCGGCCGCATCCGGTACAAGCGGGTCTGCACCGTCGACGGCGAGGAGGTGCCGTACTCCGACATCGCGAAGGGGTACGAGCTGCCGAGCGGCGAGATGGTGATCCTCACCGACGAGGACTTCGCCGACCTGCCGCTGACCACCAGCCGCCGCATCGACGTGCTCCAGTTCGTCGAGGAGTCCGAGGTCGACCCGATCTACTTCGCCAAGTCCTATTACCTGGAGCCGGACGCGCAGGGCGCGAAGCCGTACGTGCTGCTGCGCGACGCGCTGGAGAACTCCGACCAGGTCGCCATCGTGAAGGTGGCGCTGCGGCAGCGCGAGTCGCTGGCGACGCTGCGGGTGCGGGGCGGCGTGTTCGTCCTGGAGACGATGCTGTGGCCGGACGAGGTGCGCGAGCCCGACTTCCCGTTCCTGGACGAGGACATCGAGGTCCGCAAGCAGGAGCTGTCGATGGCGTCGTCGCTGATCGACTCGATGGCGGGCGACTTCGATCCGAGCGAGTACAAGGACGCCTACCGGGAGGCGCTCCAGGCGGTGATCGACGCGAAGGTCGAGGGGCGCGAGGTGACCCGGCCGTCCGAGGAGGCCGAGGAGGAGCCTGCGGCGGACCTGCTGAGCGCGCTGCGCGCCAGCGTCGAGGCGGCGAAGAAGAGCCGCGGCGGCGGGGGCGGCGGCAAGGCGGCGGCGTCGTCGGAGAAGGAGACGCAGAAGAAGCCCGCGTCGCGCGGCCGCAAGACGCCGTCGAAGTCCGGCGGCAAGAAGGAGCCGGCGAAGGGCCGCACCCGCAAGTCGGCCTAGACCCCGCGGACGCCGGGGCTACTCGATCGGCGCGAGCGTGGGGCGCTTGGCGGTGACGAGGTCGCCGGACGAGCGGCCGCGCAGCCGCCGCCCGACCCACGGGGCCAGGTAGCCGCGCGCCCAGCGGGCGTTCGCCAGCCGCTGCGCGCCCCGGCTCAGCTCCGGCAGCGGCTCCAGCGCCGGCTCGCGCCAGTCGCCCGCGTCCGGGACGCCGAGGGCCTCCAGCATCGCGAGCGCGACGCGCCGGTGCCCCTCCGGCGACATGTGCAGGCGGTCGACGCTCCAGCAGCGCCAGTCGCGCAGGACGTCCATGGACCACTGGTCGACGACGAACGCGCCGCGGCGGGCCGCGATCGACCGCAGGTGCTCGTTGTAGACGGCGACGCGCCCGCGCGTGCGCCGGATGACGGGGGAGCCGACCGGGTCGACGCCGGTGAACAGCACCGCGTCGGCGCCGGCCGCGCGGATCGCGGCGACGGCCTCGTCCATCCGGGCGGCGAGCGCGTCGATGTCGAGGCCGGGCCGCAGCAGGTCGTTGCCGCCGCCCGACACCGACACGAGGTCGGGCTTCAGGTCCAGGGCGGCGGGGAGCTGCTCGTCGACGATCCGGTCCAGCAGCCGGCCGCGGATCGCCAGGTTGGCGTAGCCGAACCGGGGCGCGCCGGGCCCGTCCGACCGGGCGGCGAGTTCGGCCGCCACCCGGTCCGCCCAGCCGCGCCAGCCTCCGCCGGCGTCCTCGGCGGGGTCGCCGACCCCTTCCGTGAAGGAGTCGCCGATCGCCGCATACCGCGTCCAGAGCATGACCGACATGCTATGTGACCTGCGTTGATCTCCGAACCGTCCGGGATGTGAGCCCGCTCTCGCGGTGGACGGCCCGCGGCGGGGTCACGCGTCGCGGCGGACGGCCAGCACGCGGATCAGCATCGAGGCGGCGGCGGACGCGTCGGTGCACGGCGCGATCCGCTCGCCCCAGCCGTAGAAGTACGACCACGAGCCGTCGGAACGTTCCTGCACGGCGATCACGTTCTCGTTGAACATCCGCATCTCGGGGTTGGCGACGAGCGCGGAGGGCCAGCGGTCCGACGGCGGGGCCAGCTCCACCGTCCAGCCGCGGGAGCGCAGCTCCTCGGTCAGGCGCTCCAGGTGGCCGAGGGCGACGTCGGCCTCGGTGGTCGCCAGCGTGGGCATGGTGCCTCCAGGGGAATACCCGTGAACGGGTGCGGGAGAGGGTCGCCGGGCGCGGGCCGTCGCGGTGCGCGTCACACGAACGGCGCGGGGCGAACGTCATTCAGTTTCCCGCCGGGTGAGGCGGACCACAAGCGCTTTGGAATTTTGGCGACCGTTTTCTCCCGCGCCTTTCTCCCGCGCCCTTCCGGAACGCGCCGCGAGGCCGCGCCCCGCGCGCGGCGGGACACGGCCTCGGACCTGTTCGGACGGGGGCGTCCGGGTGCTCAGTGCGCGGACGCCGGCTCCTGCGAACGCGGCGGCGGGGCGGAGTCGCCCTCGCGGAGCCCGTACCGCCCGTACAGCCGGGCCAGCGGGCCGGGCGCCCACCAGTTCGCGCGGCCGAGCAGCCGCATCGTCGCCGGCACCAGCAGCGCCCGGACGACCGTCGCGTCCACCAGGATCGCGACCGCCATCCCCACGCCGGTCATCTTGATGAACGCGACACCGGACGTGGCGAACGCGCCGATCACGACGATGAACAGCAGCGCGGCGCTGGTGATGATGGCGCCGGTGCGCTGCACCCCGGTCGCGACCGCGGTGGTGTTGGAGCCGGTCAGGTCGTACTGCTCGCGGACCCGCGACAGCAGGAACACCTCGTAGTCCATCGAGATGCCGAACAGCATCGCCAGCATCAGGATCGGCATCGACGGGGAGATGGCGCCGGTCGCGGTGAAGTCCAGGAGGCCGGACAGGTGCCCGTCTTGGAAGATCAGCACGACCACGCCGAACGTCGCCGACAGCGACAGCATGTTCATCACGATCGCCTTCAGCGGCAGCACCACCGAGCCGAACGCGAGGAACAGCAGCGCGAACGTGACGCCGCCGACGAGCAGCGCCAGCCACGGCAGCGTCCCGCCGATGCTGGACAGCTGGTCGACGACGTCGGCGGTGCCGCCGCCGACGTAGGAGCGCGCGCCGGGCGGCGGCGGGACGTCCCGGACGCGGTGGACGAGGTCGCGCGCGGCGGCGGAGTCGGGCTCGGCGGAGTAGGTGAGCGCGATCCGCGTCGTCTCGCCCTTCGCGCCGGTCACGGTCGCGCCGGTCGCGCCGGGCAGCGCCGCGAGCCGGTCGCCGTACGACTGGATCGCGGCCCGGTCGGACGTGCCGGTCACGACCGCCTGGATCGCCTCGGTGGAGTTGCTCGGGAACTGGGTCTGCAGCGCCTCGGAGACGACCCGCGCGTCGGCGCCGGACGGCAGCACCTTGGCGTCCACACCGCCCCAGTTGATGTGGAGGAAGGGGCTGCCGAGCGTCAGCAGCAGCGCGACGGTGGCGACGGCGTAGATCACCGGGCGGCGCATCACGCTGTGCGCGAGCCGGCCCCACCAGCCGTCCGCCTCGGCCCGCGCCGTCGCGGCGGCGGCCTTGCGGCGGCGGATCGGCAGGGCGTTCACCTTCGTGCCGAGGACGGCCAGCAGCGCCGGCAGCACGGTCAGCGCGCCGATCATGCAGACGAAGACGGTGGCGATGCCGCCGTAGCCCATCGAGACCAGGAAGTTCTGGTCGAACAGCAGCAGCCCGGACAGCGACACCGCGACCGTGACGCCGGAGACCGCGACGGTCCGTCCGGCCGTGGCCATCGTCGCGGCGACCGCGTCCTCGGCGGTGGCGCCGTCGCGCCGGATCTCCTCCCGGAACCGGCTGACCATGAACAGGCCGTAGTCGATCGCGAGGCCGAGCCCGAGGAACGTCGTGATGTTCACCGCGAAGATCGACACGTCGGTGACGTAGGTGAGCGCGTGCAGCGCGGTGAACGAGCCGAGGATGGCCAGCCCGCCGATCAGCAGCGGCAGGCTCGCCGACACCAGCCCGCCGAAGATCAGCACGAGCAGCACCAGCAGCACCGGCATGGCCATGCCCTCGGCCCGGCCGATGTCGGAGGAGACGCGCTCGTTGATGGCGGTCTGGGTGCCGAGGTAGCCGCCGACCTTGGCGGTCAGCCCGCCGCCGACGTCGGTGAGGTCGTCCTTGATCGCGTCGTAGGAGTCCTGCCGGGCCGCCTCGTCCTTGCCGGTGAGCTGCAGCACGGCGTAGGTGGAGCCGCGGTCCTTGCCGACGAACTGCGGCGCCTTGGTCGTCCAGTAGGTGGCCGTCCCGGCGACCTTGCCCTGGGGCAGCGCGGCCAGCGCCTTCTCCACCGACGCGCGGTAGGACGGGTCGTCCACCGTCATGCCGGGGCGCCCCTTGTAGAGGACCACCACGTCGGCCTGGTCGCGCCCGAGGTCGCGTTCGGCGATCTTCGTCGCCTGGGCGCTCTCGCTGCCGGGCGTGTCGAAGCCGCCGGACGAGGTGAGCGCGCCGAACACGCCCGTCCCCCATACGGCGGCGAAGACCAGAGCGGCTCCCGCGACCGCGAGCACCCACCGCCGCCGGCGGTGCACCCAGCGGCCCCATCGCTCGAACATCGTCGTTCCCCCTGCCTGTTACACCGCGTCACGTCGGTGAACGCCGTAAACTAGCGAACGCTGTAAACTTTGCATATGACGTTCACTTTCGTCAATGGTGTTTTTGGGGAATCATGCGGGGGCGGCCGGTGACGGCCGGATCCCGGGGAGGAAGTGGGGCGGAGCGTGACGACACGGCGTGACCGGCTGCGCGAGGCGACGGTCCGGGAGATCTCCGAGACCGCGCGGCGGATCCTCGTGGAGCAGGGGCCCGAGGCGGTGACCCTGCGCGCCATCGCCCGCGAGATGGGGATGACCGCGCCCGCGCTCTACCGCTACTACGACAGCCACTCCGAACTGCTGCGCCACGTCGTCGGCGACGTCTACACCGAGCTGACGGCCGAACTGCAGGCGGCGATCGCGCGGGTGCCGCACGACGACATGAGCGGCAAGTTCCTGTCCGTCGCCCGGCAGTTCCGCCGCTGGTCGCTCGGGCACCCCCGCGAGTACGCGCTGCTGTTCGGCGCCCCGATCCGCGGCCTCGACCCCGACGAGCAGGCCGACTTCGCCGAGGAGTGCGCCCGCCAGTTCGGCTGGACGTTCATGTCGCTGTTCCTGGAGCTGTGGCAGAAGAAGCCGTTCCCCGTCCCGCCCGACGAGGAGCTCGACCCGGACCTGCTTCCCCAACTGCGCCGCTACCGCGAGGAGCGCCTCGGCGTCTCGCTCCCGCTCGGGGTGATCCAGCAGTTCCTCAAGTGCTGGGTGCGGCTCCAGGGCAGCGTCAGCCTGGAGGCGTTCGGCCACCTCGGCTTCGCCCTCGACGACGCCGCGCCCATGTTCGAGCTCATGCTCCAGGAGATAGCCCCGCCCCTCGGCCTCACCTACAGGCCGCCCGAGAAGGACTGATCGAGCCGGGCGGATCGGAACCGCCCGGGCAGCACGAAGCCCCCGGATCCGGTGCGGATCCGGGGGCTCGGTGGACGCGGGGACGCCGCGTCAGCGCGTCAACACGTCGGCGCGTCAGTAGCTGGGCTGGCTCGGGTCGATCTGCTTCACCCAGGCCAGGATGCCGCCGCCGACGTGCACGGCGTCGCCGAAGCCGGCGTTCTTCACCACGGCGAGGGCCTCGGCCGAGCGGACGCCCGACTTGCAGTGCAGGACGATCTTCTTGTCCTGCGGCAGCCTCTCCAGCGCCGACCCGTTCAGGAACTCGCCCTTCGGGATCAGCGTCGCGCCCGGGATCGAGACGATCTCGTACTCGTTCGGCTCGCGGACGTCCACCAGGAAGATGTCGTCGCCGCGGTCCTGCATCGCCTTCAGGTCCAGGACGGTGATCGTCGAGTCCTTGGCGGCCTCGGTGGCCTCCTCCGACACCGCGCCGCAGAAGGCCTCGTAGTCCTCCAGCAGCTCGGTCTGCGTCGGGTTCTTGCCGCACAGCGGGCACTCGGGGTCCTTGCGGACCTTGACCGACCGGTACGTCATCTCCAGCGCGTCGTAGATCATCAGCCGGCCGACCAGTGGCTCGCCGATGCCGGTCAGCAGCTTGATGGCCTCGTTCACCTGGATCGAGCCGATCGACGCGCACAGCACGCCGAGGACGCCGCCCTCGGCGCACGACGGGACCATGCCGGGCGGCGGCGGCTCCGGGTAGAGGCAGCGGTAGCAGGGGCCGTGCTCGGCCCAGAACACCGACGCCTGGCCGTCGAACCGGTAGATGGAGCCCCACACGTACGGCTTGCCGAGCAGCACCGCCGCGTCGTTCACCATGTAGCGGGTCGCGAAGTTGTCGGTGCCGTCCAGGATCAGGTCGTACTGGGCGAACACGTCCATGATGTTGTCGCGGTCGAGCGCGAAGTCGTGCACGACCACGTCGATCAGCGGGTTGATCTCGCGGACCGTCTCGGCGGCCGACTCGACCTTCGGCTTGCCCAGCGACGACTGCCGGTGGATGATCTGGCGCTGCAGGTTCGACTCGTCCACGACGTCGAAGTCGACGACGCCGAGGGTGCCGACACCGGCGGCGGCCAGGTAGAGCAGCGCGGGGGAGCCGAGACCGCCCGCGCCGACGACCAGGACCTTGGCGTTCTTGAGGCGCTTCTGCCCGGACATCCCCACGTCGGGGATGATGAGGTGCCGCGAGTAGCGGTTGACCTCGTCGCGGGTGAGCTCCGCTGCGGGCTCGACCAGAGGTGGCAACGACACGGTGGGTGCTCCTGTGCTGACGCTCGGCTGTTACGGGGGCGGGACGTCGTCGTCCCCTCACGGGACAACCTTGCCATGTCCGCCCGCATTCCCCTAAGGCCGGTGGCCGGAAACGCCCATGCCAGCGCCCCTGCCGCCGGTCCGGACGGGGCCGGTGGGGACGGTGTGACGGGGGTCTGCCGCCGAGGTGTGGCGAGGGTTCGCCGCGGGGGTGTGGCGGGGGTCTCCCTCACGACCGCATAGATCGGGACGTAGCGGGCACCGGTTTCTTAGTACGGACCTCGTACGGAAGAAGGAGCCATGGGCATCCTCGACAAGCTCAAGAACAAGACCCAGAAGGCCAAGGGGCAGGGCAAGGAAGAGGCCGGGCGTCGCTCCGGCGACCCCTACCTGGAGGCCGAGGGCCGCAAGGACCAGGCCGCCGGCGGCGCCAAGCAGGTCGGCGAGCAGGTCAAGGACGCGGCGAAGGAGGCCCGCCGGACCATCGACCGGTGACCTCGCGCGCATTCCGCCGTGCCGGAGGGGCCCCTCTGCGGAGGGGCCCCTCCGCACGTCCGGGGCCGGAGCGTCCGGGTTAGGACGGGTCCCCTCACCCCGATGTAAGGGCGGAATGTCATGAACCAGAGTTAATCTTGGCTGTTGTGGCATTCCTGCCCCCCTCCCAGCAGCCGCCCCCGCCGGGCCCGCATTCGCCGCCCGGCCCACCGGCATCGTCCGGCCGGTGGCCGGACGAGCCTCCCGGCCGCCCGCCCGGACCGGGCCCCGGCGCGCCTCCGGGACCGCCCGGCCCCATGACGCCCCCCCGCCCCGGCATGCCCGGCCCCGGAACGCCTGGGGCCTGGACGCCCGGTGGTGGCATGCCGGGCGGAGGCCGGTGGGGCGGGGGCATGCCCGGCGCCCCCGGCGGTCCGGGCGGGGGCATGCACGGCGGTGGCATGCCGGGTGGTGGCATGCCGGGTGGTGGCATGCACGGTGCGGGCATGCAGGGTGGGCCGCAGGAGCCCGCGATCACCGTGCTCGGGCTGCGCGCCCGCCAGTGGATGGTCGCCGCGATCGTCGTCGGCTGCGTCTACCTGGTCACCGGCACGATCGCGATCGGCGGCGTCTGGGCCGAGCTGCACCGCGACCCCACCAACGCGGAGGTGGAGTGGGCCGCCAAGGCCGAGGTCGCGCGGCGCTGGCAGGCGTGGCCCGCCGAACGGATCTTCCCCAGCAAGATCACCTACAGCCTGGAGCAGGGGCGCGGCGAGTACGCGTCCCGGACCGGCATCGTCCCCGACACCAACTGCGCCACCGGCGTCGACCAGGAGCTCGCGGAGCGGCTCCTCCAGCAGGGCTGCAAGGCCGTCCTGCGCGCCACCTACACCGACCAGCTCCAGGGCATCGTCGTCACCGTCGGCGTCATCGCGTTCGCCGACCCGTGGGCCGCCGACCGCGCCTACAAGGCGATCCCCGGCTCGCAGGGCCCGGGCGACGGCGGCGTCCGCCCCGCCCTCCGCGCCGCCCCGTTCCCCGGCACCGCGTCCGCGCGGTTCACCGACGCCGCCCGGCAGGACCGCACGTCCGACCGCGGCGGTCCCTACGTCGTGCTGACCACCTCCGGTGAGGCGGACGGCCGCCCCGCCTCGGCCGTCCGGAAGGAGCGGCCCGGCGACCCGTTCTCGATCGCGCCGCAGCTCGGCTCCGCGATCGCCCGGACGCTCTCCGCCAAGGCCCTGCCCGACTGCCACGCGCGCGGGTGGAAATGCTGACCCGGGCGCGGACGCGCCGCGAGCGGGCCGCGGGCGGGCGGCGCGCGGCGGCCGCGCGCGCACTGCTGGCGGCGGCGCTCACCGGCGCGTGCCTCCCGCTCGTCCCGGCGCCCGCGCACGCCGACATCGTCCGGGAGCGGCAGCGCGGCATCCTCGACGAGCTGGACATGAACGCCGCCTGGAAGATCACCAAGGGCCGGAACGTCACCGTCGCCCTGGTCGACTCCGGCGTCGACCCGAACCAGAAGGACATCGCCGGGTCCGTCACCGTCGGCCCCAACATGCTCGCCGCCATCGACGGCGCCAGCAAGCCCGCCCACCTGCACGGCACGGGGATGGCGTCGCTGATCGCGGGGCACGGCCACGGGCCGGGCGGCCGCGACGGCGTCATCGGGATGGCGCCCGAGGCGCGGATCCTCGCCATCCGCGTCATCGGCGAGAAGGAGGACCCGAGCTACGCGCGCTACCGGAGTTCGCGGGCGGCGGAGGACGCCGTCGCGAAGGGCATCCGGTACGCCGCCGACCACGGCGCCGACGTCATCAACCTGTCGCTCGGCAAGATCAGTCTCCCCGGCCGGGACACCGAGATCCCCGCCGAGCGCGACGCCATCGGCTACGCCATCGGCAAGGGCGTCGTCGTGGTGTCCGCCGTGGGCAACAACGGCGACGACAACGAGCTCGTGGACGGCGACGGGTTCTCGCCGTACTCCTACCCGGCGTCCTACCCGGGCGTCATCGCGGTCGCCGCCACGCAGGCGTCGCACGAGCGCGCGCCCTTCTCCAACCGCAACCTGTCGGTCGTGCTGTCCGCGCCCGGCGCCGGCCTGCCCGTCGCCGGGCCCGGCGGGGACTACTTCCTCTCCGACGGCACGAGCGACGCCAGCGCCCTGGTCTCCGGGATCGCCGCGCTGATCCGCGCGCGGCACCCCAAGATGGCGCCCGCGCTGGTCTCCCAGGCCCTCATCGAGAGCGCCCGCTTCACGCCGAAGAGCGGCTACGGCCCCGACGTGGGCTTCGGCGAGGTCCACGCCCAGCGCGCGCTCGCCGCCGCCGATTCGCTCGCCAAGGGCGCGGCCGGCGCGTCCGCCGGCAAGCCCGGTGCGAAGCGCTTCGCCGACCACGACCCGGGACCGGTCACGATCATCGACCGGCCCGCCTGGGTCACCCCGGCGGTCGTCGCCGTCGTGGTGATCGGCGTCGGCGGTGTCATCGGCGCGGTCCTCGTCGCGATCGCGTTCCACCGCCGCCACCCGCGCGTCCTGCCCGACGGCCTCGCTCCCGTCCCCGCGGGTCCCGGGGCACCGCGGGGAGGCGGGTTCGGGGCGCGGCCGTCCTACGGGCCGTCCCGGTACGGCGGAGCACCGGGGGGTGCGCCGCCGGGCGGTTCGGCGTTCGGACCGCCCGCGCAGCCCCAGCCCCGGCCCGACGGCCCGTCCGGTCCCGGTCCCGGCTTCGCCCCGCCCCAGCCGCCCGCGGGGGCGGCGGACGCGCCGGGCGGTGCGCCGCCCGCGTTCGCGCCGCCGGACCCGGGCGCGCGGCCCTCGTTCGGCGCGCCGGAGGAACCTTCGGGCGAATGATCGACTGACCGGCCGGTCATCCGGCGCCGCCGGGGGCCGGTCGGTTACGCTCCGCCCGTGGCGCGCGCGGAGATCCCAGCCCCGGACACCGAACCGGACGAGGCCCCGGCCGCGCCGTCCGGCCCGCGGCCGCCCCGCGCGGCGGCGCCGCTGCTGGTCGCCGCGGGATGCGCGGCCGTGCTCGCCGTCGCGGGCGTCCGGCTGGCGGGCGAGGTGGCGCGCGGCCCGACGGCCGCCGAGCGGTCCGCCGCCGTCGCCACCGAGATCGCCCGGCGGTACCGCGCCTGGCCCGCCGGACGGATCTTCCCGGCCGGGCTGCGCTACACGCTCGACGAGGGCTCCGCGGAGACGGCGCGGCGCGTCGGGATCGGCACCGACACCCGCTGCGGCACCGCCGTGGACCCGCGGCTGTCCGGATCGCTGGCCGCGCGCGGCTGCCTGGCGGTGCTCCGCGCCACCTACCTCGACCAGGCGCAGGGCCTCGCGGTGACGGTCGGGGTCGCCGCGTTCCCGGACCCTGCGTCGGCGCACGGCGCGGTCGGGTGGTTCCCGGCGGGCGCGCCGGCGCCGGGCCTGCGGGGGCGGCCGGTGCCCGGCCCCGTCGCGGCGCC
>NZ_JBEYYT010000208.1:0-16203 GCF_040645715.1 Spirillospora sp. NPDC046719
GCGTCCGCCGCGTTGGGCTTCGGGATCGACGGGGAGGTCGGGGGGGCTATCGTCGGCGCGGAGGCGGCGCTCCCCGTGCCGCGGCCCCCGCGCACGGCCGCCGCGGCGGCCGACGCCCGCACCCGCGAGGCCGAGGCCCGTGCCGAGGCCGCCCGCGCGGAGGCCGCCGCCGCGATCGAGGAACTCCAGAAGGGCATGGCCGCCGCGAAGGCCAGCGTCGCCGCCGCGCAGGAGAGCGAGGCCGGCGCCTGGAAGGAGGCCGGCGCCGCCCAGCAGGCCCGCGCCACCGCCGCCAACGAGGCCGCCCAGGCCGACGGGCTCCGCAAGCACGCCGAGGCCGCGTGGCGGACCGAGCACCAGGCCCGCACCGACGCCGAGAACGAGCGCGACGCCCTCGCCGGCCGCCTCGCGGGCGAGCAGACCGCGCTCGCCACCGCGCACGCCGAGCTGAAGGAGGCCCGCGCCGAGCTCGACGAGGCGCGCTCCCGGCTCGACGCCGCCGCCGAGACCGAGCGGCGGCTGCGCGAGGAGCTGACCGCCGCGCAGGCCGAGGCCGCCCGCCTCACCGCCGAGCGCGAGTCCGCGACGGCCCGCGCCGACGAGCAGGCCGCGCGCGCCGACCGCGCCGAGAGGCTCGCCGACGAGACCGCCGCCCGCGCGGAGGGCGCCGACGCCCGCATCGAGCGGGCCGAGCGGCGCGCCGAGATCGCCGCCGAGCGCGCGGACCGGGACGCCGCCACCGTCCGCTCCCTCCAGGGCACGCTGCGCGCGGCCCTCGACCTCCCGGCCGTCGAGGAGCTCGGCGAGGGCCAGGGCGTCAAGGTCGGCGAGGCCGGCGCGGTCATCGCCAGGCCCGGCGGGCTGATCGGCGTCGAGCAGGTCCCGGACGTCCTCGACAGCGAGCTCGCCGCCCGGTTCGCGCGCGCCGTGCTGGCCGTCCGCGTCCACCAGGCCACCCAGCGGGCCCTGCAGGACACGGCCGCCGAGCCCTCTGAGGCGGACGACGGCGACGGGCCGTAGACCGCGCGCCCCTGGAGGGCTGGTCGCGGGAAACCGACGTCACCCATGTCGGCGTCGGGAATCCGCCAGCCCGGCTCCGGCGCCGCCTGTTGGCTGTGACGCGTCCCCGCGCTCCCGACCCCAGGACGGCACCGATGCGCACGGCCACTCCTCCGGCCACCGGCCGGATCGCCCCTCCCTCGTCCGGCTGGCCCGCGGTCCTCGCGGTCACGACCGGCATCTTCGCCATCGTCACCACCGAGATCCTGCCGATCGGCCTGCTGACCCCGATCGGGGCGGACTTCACCGTCTCCGACGGCACGGCCGGGCTGATGATGGCGATGCCCGGCTATGTCGCGGCCGCCGCAGCACCCGCCGTCACCGTCGCGACCGCGGGCGTCGACCGCCGCCGGATGCTGTGCGCCTTCATGTTCCTGCTGGCGTCCGCGAACGTCATCGCCGCCGCGGCACCCGCGTACTGGGCGGTGCTGCTGTCCAGGGTCCTCGTCGGGATCGTCATCGGCGGCTTCTGGTCGATCGGCGCCGGGCTGGCCGGCCGGCTCGTCCCCGCCCGGTCGGCGCGCAGGGCCACCGCGGTCGTGTTCTCGGCCGTCCCGCTGGGGTCGGTCGTCGGCGTGCCGCTGGGCACGCTGATCGGTGACCTCGCCGGATGGCGGGCCGGGTTCCTCATGCCGGGACTGCTGTCGGCCGGGGTGCTGGTCGCGCTCGTCCTGCTGCTGCCCCCGCTGCCCGCCGAACGGGCCGCGCGCCTCGGCGTCCTGCGCGGCATGCTCCGCGGCACCGGAACCCGGTCCGCCCTGCTGCTGACCTTCCTCATCGTCCTCGCGCACTTCGGCGCCTACACGTATGTGACGCCCTTCCTGGAAGGCGTCACGGACGTGCCGGCGGCGCGGATCACGCTCTTCCTGCTCGCGTACGGCGCCGCCGGGGTCGCGGGCACCTTCCTCGCGGGCACGGCCGCCGCCCGCCGCCCGCGTGCCGCGTTCGGGGCCGCCGGAGCCCTGATCGCCGTCGCCGTCCTGGCGCTGCCGTTCCTGGGACGTGCGGAACCGGGCGCCCTCGTGCTGCTCGTCGTCTGGGGGATCGGCTACGGCGCCGTCCCGGTCTGCTCGCAGGCGTGCTTCGCCCGGTCGGCCCCGGAGAGCCCGGAGGCGGCCTCGGTCCTGTTCACGGCGTCGTTCCAGGCGACCCTGTCGAGCGGCGCCCTGGTCGGAGGCGCCGTCCTGGACCACACGTCGGCGCGGACGGTCATGCTGCTCGGCGGCGCGACCGCCGCCGCCATGGCCGCGACCACCGTCCTGCTCGGGCGCCTGACCGGCGGCGACGAGAAAAGCGGGGAAATCTCCCCCGCTTAGGGTTGCCGGGTGGCGGGATGCGTGCCACGCTCAAGTGGGGAACGATTCCCCGCTTCGGCGCGGCGCGGCGCGGCTGCGGCGCCCGGACCCTTGCAGCGAAGGAGCGGTGATGGCCTCCGTCGAACTCCCGCCGAAGCTGGCACGGATGAGCCGCGGCCCGCTCCGGCTGCTCGGATGGGGTGTCCCGATGGGGCCGCTGGTCCTGCTGCGCACCCGCGGCAGGCGCAGCGGCCTGCCCCGCACCGCGCCGGTCGCCCTGCTGAAGTTCGAAGGGCGGCAGTGGCTCGTCTCGCCGTTCGGCGACACCCACTGGGTCCGCAACGCGCGCGCGGACGGCCGGGCGCGCCTCGGCCGCGGGCGGCGGCTCCGGCCGGTGCGCCTCACCGAGGTCGACGACGACCGCGCGCCCCGCGTGCTGCGCGCCTACCGGCGCAAGTTCCGGATCGTCCCGTTCGTGCGGGACGCGTTCGAGGCGCGGGAGGACCGCCCGGTGTTCCTCGTCGAACCGGAGCCCTGACCGGCCGCCGTCCTGCCACGCCCCCTACTCGCCGTCGTAGACGAGGAGGCCGTCGGGGCGGAGGCGGGCGCCGGACGTCGGCGGATGCCCGGTGAGCCGGCCGTCGTGGGCGAGGTGCAGCACCGGGCGGTCGCGGGCCAGGACGGCGAAGTCGGCGATGAGCCGCCGGTGGCAGCGCCACCAGACCGACTCGCTGCACATCACGGCCGTGGACGTCCCGTCGGCCTCCGGCAGCAGCTCGTCCATGGCGGCCACGAACTCCGGGTCGCGGGTGTGCCCGGCGTAGCCGCGGAACGAGTCGTTCCGCCAGAAGGTGTCGGGCGAGTCCGGCGCGGCCTTGCGGAAGCCGCCGAGCCGCTTGTCCCACCGGTAGCCGATCCCCTCCGCGGGCAGCCACTCGCGCAGCGCGTCGCGCTGCACGTCCGGGTTGCGGCGGCTGCCGGGCGCGGTCCGGACGTCCACCACGGACCGCACCCCGGCGCCGTGCAGCAGGCGCGCCAGCTCCTCCCGCCCCGCCGTCCCGTGCCCGAACGTCAGCAATGGCCGCTTCTCATCCACACTCCAGGATGAGCACAGGCCGCGAAGCCGCCGGCACAGGGGCCCTGATCAGGGGGCGGAGGCGAAGGTCACGTGTGGTTCGCGACGGTCTTCAGGGCGTAGAGGAGTTCGGACGCCGTGACGTCGTCCAGCTCGGCGAACGTGGCCTCCGACTTGTCGCCGCCGTAGTCGAAGGCGTCGTGGTCGGTGATCCAGACCCCTTCCAGCGTCTGCTCCTCCAGGCTCGCCGGAGACGTGGCGAGGAATCCCGGGTAGACGTCCAGGACGACCGTGTGCCCGGTCGGCGAGTCGAGCCGCATCGTGCTCTGCATGCCCCCGTCCCCGGACGGGCCGCGGCGCCAGCCCTCGCGTTCCAGCCTCAGCAGCGCGCCGACGCCGACCCGCGTCCCGGTGAAGCGCTCGATGCGGTCGCTCGCGCGCTCCCGCTCGGTGAGCGCGCCGACGGGCCTGCCGAGCTGCGGGAACGGCTGGAGGATCTCGTAGTCGGCGAACAGCTCGCTCCACGCGGCGACGGTCTCGCCGAGCCGCAGCGGATGCGCGACGAGGACCGACCCCGAGTCGGGCAGGGCGAGGGCCGCGTCGTCCACGCCGGCGAAGGAGCGGTCCTCGGCCACACGGAACGCGGTGACCGCGCCGGCCTCGTCCTCGGACAGCCAGACCAGGCGCCGGGCGAGGTGGCACGCGAGCGGATGCTCGGCGAAGAATCGGCGGAAGTCGGGGACGCTCCACCGGCGCTGCCGCGCCATCGCCCGCTCCATCCGCCGGACCAGGTCGGACGCGGCGCTCCGGACGTCCTTCTTCAGCCCGGCGAACGCCCGCCCGGCGGCCTCCGCGAGCTCGGGGTCGTCCTTCGCGCCCGGCTTCGGCAGCGACTTGCGCAGCCTGCCGGTGTCGTCGAACACGACGGGACGGAGCTGCTCGTCGAAACCCACCCGGAAGGAGCGCGGCCCGAAGTCGAGCGTCATGCCGCCCGAGGCGTCCAGCCCGAAGTCGGGGACCATCCGGTCGGCGAGCTGGTCCAGGGTGAGGCCGCGCGCCTCCGCGACCTGGGTGAGCAGCTTGCCCGCCTTGTTCTTCAGCCGCTTGGGCCGGGCCTTGTCCGCGACGAGGTGGAGTTGCAGGAGGGCGACGTCCGAACCGGACGCGGCGAGCACGTCGAGACCGTTCAGCGGCATCCTGATGTGGGACTGGCCGGTGGCGGCGCGTGCCAGCGCGCCGAGACGGCGCATCGTCTCGTCGTCGCCCGTCCAGCAGAGCTGCGCCCAGACCGCCCGCGACTCCTCCCCGATGGAGCGGCCGAGCTCGAACAGCGCCCAGCCGAACCGCGCGAGGGACACCGGGTCGAGCGCGTCCATCGCCTCCCGCAGCGGCGCGGTCGGGGGACGCTTCGGGGTCGCCTTGCCGAGCGCCGCGAGCAGGTTCGCGGTCGCCGCCTCCGGCAGCGCGTCCTCGCGGCCCCGCATGAGGATCTGCGGGAGGAGGGCGGTCGGGGCCCAGGGCAGGGCGCCGTCCTTCGCGGGCTTCCGGAGCGCCTTCGGGACGGCGCTCTCGGGCGCCTCCGGCAGCCGCGCCGCCTCGACGGCCTCGACCGCCGCACGGGCCCGGGCGTCCGGCGCCCGCGCCTCCAGCTCGGGATGAGCCCGCAGGTGCGCGCTGAGCAGCCGTCTCGCCTGGTCGGACTCCCCGGCGCGCTCCGCGAGGAGGCGGACGGCCCGGACCGGGAAGCGCTCGATCATCGCCGTCAGGGCGGCCAGCCCGCCCGGCCGGGCGGTGTCGCCCGCCACGAGCGCGAACGCCTCGTCGCCCGGCAGCAGCGACAGCACCTGGAAGATCGCCTTGCGCGCGCGGGCGTTGAACCCCGACCCGTGGATGATGTCGCGCACCTCCCAGTCGGTGTCCTTGAGCGCGGCGGCCAGGTGCCGGGCGAGCGCCGGCCCGACCCCCTCCGCCGCCGTGAGCAGGACGTCCAGGCCGACCTCGTTGTCGCCGAACCTCACCCGGTTCGCGCCGTGCAGCCTGGCGAGCTGCCGCGCCGACCCGAGCGAGCACCAGAGCAGCCTCGACGCGTCGGTCTCCGGCTCGGGCCGTTCCCGGACGCATTCGTCCACCCATTCCTCCTGGTCGGGAACCAGGAAGGCGACCACCAGGCGCTGCGGCCGCGCGGCGCGGTGCCCGGCGAGCGCCGCGACGGCGGCGGCGTGGTCGGCCTCGTCCGCGACCGCCAGCAGCGCGCGCGTCCGCCGCCCGGCCGGCCCCGTCGCCCACGGCAGCCGGTGCTCCGACCAGCCGCGGGCCTCCAGGACGTGGTCGCCGCTCAGCTCGTCCCGGCCGATGGCGAGGCCGTCCGCCTCCGCGCCCGCACGGGCCGCGAAGGCGAGCCCGTGCGCGACCGCCCACGCGTCGACCCAGGGCACGGCGTTCTCGACGGACCACGCGGCGGTCCAGTGGTCGTGGTCCTCGCCCCGGGACACGTGCGTCTCGACGAGGGCGACGGCGGCGGCGCCACGCGGGTCCGGCTCGCCGTCCAGGTACGCCCGCGCCGCCCGGACCGCGCCGGGGTCGCTGCCCAGGTGGCCCAGCATCCGGTCGACGGCGGCGCGGTTCCCGGCCAGCCGGTCGGCGATCCGTCCCGCGGCGGCCGGATCGACCGCCGGCGGCGGGCTCGGCACCGCCCCGCCGCGCCTGATCAGCAGTTCCGTGCGCAGCGCCGCGGGGATGTCGAGGACGTCCTCGTCGCCGGCCTCGGGGGGATGATCATTCATGCGGCCACGCTAGACGCCCCCGCCGACACCCAGGACCGCCTTCCCTTACCTCGTTGACCCCTTGTGGGACGCCCCATAAGGGCGCCCCCGCCCGCGCCACAGCGCGAACAAGATGATGGTAGTCGGCTTGCCAGTCCGGGTCACAGTCCTTGTCGATGTGTAACTACTTCACACACTTACGCACTTTTATCGACAGGTTAGTTGTTAACTAGATTCACACATGATCTAATCGGCGGTGATCGGCTTCCCCCCGACGAAAGGTGGAACCTTCCGTGAAATCGATGCGTCACTTCGTCGCCGCGCTGAGCGTGGCCGTCCTAGCGGTCGCCGGTAGCGGTGGTACCGCCCTGGCTGACCCGGCACCCGGCGAGATGCTCGGCGACTCGACCTTCACCAACAACACCGGCCAGTGGTGGGGCAACGACGTTGATATCCGCGCGACGAACGGAGAGCTCGAGGCCGACGTCCCGTCCGGCGGCTTCGGCGATCTCCCGGGCGGCATCGTCAACCCGTGGGACCGCTCGATCGGGTACTCGCCCCTGTCCTTTACGGGCCAGCAGCTCTACACGCTGTCCTTCGACGCCCGGGCCACCCGGGACGTGACCCTCGACGTGAGCGTCTACACCTACAACACCGGCCAGTACATCCCCTACTGGGACCGCCCAGTCGCGCTCACCACGACCACGCAGCACTTCGAAGTACCGGTCGCTATGTACTCCACCGCGGCCGAACGCAGTCTCGGCTTCCAAGTCGGCACGTACGGCCCCGCCTACCACCTCTACCTCGACAACATCTCGCTCGTCCCCGTCCAGAACGGCTGAGGCGACGTATGGACGCCGGGCATCCGGTTGCATCGCAGCTGAACCCGGAGCCCGGCGTCCCATCAAGCAGAAGGCACGCGGACGTCGCTAGAGATGCCGCCGATGCTCGCCCCTCATGCGGAAGACCGCGCCCCTTCGGAGAGACGCTCACGCCTCAGGAACCCCACGTGACCAGCAAGATCACCATCTACAGCTGGAGTACTAGTTGGGGATGACGTTCTCCGCGCCGAGCAGATGCTCGTACGGGTCGTCGTCGGCACCGATGGACTCGGGCATGTCGTAGTAGGTCTTGATCGTCAGGTCGCCGTTTTCGGCCCAGGCGAAGGTCTCGATGCTGTGGGTCCGCAGGGTCTTGCCGTTGGCCGTGAACAGGCACTCGATGACCCAGGCCATCTCATCTCCGTTGACGTGCGCGACGACCATGTTCATCTTGAGGTGCTCGTTGAACATGTCCCAGGCCTCAGAGGTGGCGTGCGCCAGCCCGTGCTTCTCCTTCGTCCCCACGGGGTCGAACATGCGGACCTCGCCCTGCGCGAGCGTGGCCCAGGAGGCGAGCCATTCCTCGCGCCGTCCTTCGTTCCAGTAGGCACAGTGGATTCGAGCGTGCGCACGCCGCGCCTCGCGGGACGGAACACCCATCAGGCCTCCTTGACGTAACCGGGGATGCCGACAGTAGGCCAGAAACTGGACAGGTGTCCAGCAACACCTGTCAGCGACCGGCCCAGGTGATCGTCAAAGCGCGTCAGTTGTCCGGGACGGGTTCGGGGTCGCCCTTCTCCGGGGTGACGAGGAGCCCGACCGAGTCCGAGCTGCGCATCCAGGCGCCGGTGATCCGGCGGTCGCCGGCGGGACGCCAGTTCGCGGGCGGGTCCCAGCCGCCGCCGGAGAGGTCGGGCTTGAACTCGCCGAGGAAGAAGGCCCAGGTCAGGCCGCGGCGGTCGAGGTCGGCGAGGGCCTGGCGGACGGTGCGTCCGGTGAGCCGCAGGCTCTTCGGGCGGTCGCCGGGCGCGGCGTAGGCGTCCTGGTAGACCTCGCCGGGACGGGCCTTGCGGCCGAGGACGATGTCGGCGCCCTCCAGGTGGAACATCGCGCCGCCGAGCTTGACGCGGAGCGGGCAGGTGCCCTGGTCGGCCGGGCATTTCAGGTCGGTGTCGGACGTGCCGGTCACGCCGCCCGGTGGCAGGTCGCCGCTCGGGGCGTGCAGCGAGCCGACGCGGATGATCCGGCGTTCCTCGCCCGGGGAGACCGGCACGATCCGCAGCCGGACGTCCAGCCCGAACCTCGCGAACGCCTCGCGGAACTCGCGCTGGTCGGCGTAGGCGTCCTTGACCTCGACCTCGTACTCGTGGTCGCCCGTCACGTCGATCCGCACGGCGGCGTTGGCGTAGCTGCGCAGCGGGCCGGCGTCGCGGGCCGGAAGGATGATGAGCGCCGCGGCGGCGGCGACGGCCACGGCGGCGGCGACCGCGAAGCGCAGTCGCATGCGTGGGCGGAAGCGGCGGCGCGGGGCCGGGGCGGTCTCCGCGGTGATGGCGGCCAGCAGGGCGCGGGAACCCTCGTCCTGCGCGGGGATGTCGTCTTCGCGGACGGGGTTCAGGGACGCCACGAGGTCGTCGACCGGGTACGTCATGCCAGTTCGCTCCTCAGGACGGGCCTGCCCGGCCCCGGTTGGTCGACGCCGGCGGCGCGCAGAGCGCGCGCGAAGCGTTTGCGGGCGCGGTGGAGGCGGATGCTCACGGCGTTGCGGGAGCAGCCGAGCACCGCCGCGATCTCGGGGACGGTCAGGCCCTCCCACGCGACGAGGGTGAGCAGTTCGCGGTCCCGTTCGGGGAGGGTGGCGAACACCTCGGCCACGGGGGAGTCGTCGTCGTGGACGGGCGCCGTCAGCCCCGCGCGCAGCGCCGCCGTCTTGTGCGCGTGGCGCTGGACGCCGCGCCGGTGGTTGGCGAGGACGCGGCGCGCCACCCCGTACAGCCACAGCCGGGCGCCGTCGCCGGGCGGGATGTCGTCGGCGCGCCGCCAGGCGATCGTGAAGGTCTCGGCGACGACGTCGGCGGCGTCCTCGGGGGTGTCGCAGCGGCGCAGCGCGTACCCGAGCAGCCCTCGGTAGGTCGTCGCGTAGACGGCCGCGAACTCCTCTTTATCCATGTAGGGGGATCCTCCGCATGTGGCCTCCTCGGGGGTCACCTGCACATGTCATGAGATCCCCGGATCTTTCACCCCGCGAAGGACGCGATGCGCGACCACACGCGGGACGGCTGCTCCTCCTGGGCGAAGTGCCCGGCGTCCTCGACGATCGCCGTCGTGAGGTCGCGGACGCCGGCGGCGCGGAAGCCGCGCGCGTAGGCGTCGACGTCGCCGCCCTCGCGGTCGCCGCGCAGGTAGAGCAGCGGGGTGGAGACGGGGCCGGTGCAGGCGGTGTTGTCCTCGGCGTCCTGGGCGAACGCGCGGTAGAGGTCGAAGCCGGCGGTGAGCGCGGCGCCGGTGCCGTAGGCGGCGGCGTGCGCGGCCCGCGATTCCGGCGTGATCCTGGACGGGTCGGCGGACAGCACGTCGTAGAAGTAGTCGAAGTACTCGCGCTCGCGGCCCCGGACGAGTGCCTCGGGCAGCGCCGGGACGGCGTGCAGGCCGAAGTGCCAGACGCGGGGGTTGTGCAGGACGTCCTCCCACGGGTCCAGGCCGGGGATCACCGTGTTCATGATGACGACACGGGCGGCGGCGTGGTGGCGCAGGTACGCGTAGGCGATCATGCCTCCGGCGTCGTGGCCGACCAGGGTGAGGTCGGCGAGGCCGAGGCGCTCGACCAGGCCGTGGACGAGCGAGGCGAGCTCGCGCTTGGAGCCGCCGCCGACCGCTCCGGTGGACGCGCCGATGCCGGGGAGGTCGATGGCGATCAGCCGGGCGTCGGGCGGCGCGGCCGCCATGACGCCCGTCCACGTCCGCCACGACTCGGGCCAGCCGTGCAGGAACAGGAACGGCCGGCCGCCGGGGTCGCCGGACTCGGCGAGGTGCAGGCAGTGGCCGTCGATCGGGACGCGGGCATGGCGGATTGACATGTCCCATGTCTATCAAAAGACATGAGGCATGTCCACTAACTAGGATGGGATCATGAACGCGTACGAGCGGGGAACCGGCTTCCTCCTGGCCCGGCTGGGCTCGCTGACGGCGCGGTCGTGGACCGCGTTCCTCGCCGCGCACGACCTGACGCAGGGGCAGTACGCGGTGCTGGTGATGCTCGACGAGCACGGACCGCAGGGGCAGCGGCGGCTCGCCGGGCTCGTCGCCGTGGACGCCCGCAACCTCGTCGCGGTGCTCGACTCGCTGGCCCGGCGCGGCCTCGTGGAGCGGCGCCCGGACGAGGCGGACAGGCGCCGCCGCACCGTCGCGCTCACCGACCGGGGCAAGGCGCTCGTCACGGCGATCGCCGACGCGGCGGCCGAGGAGCAGGACGGGTTCCTCAGCGCCCTCGACCCGGCGGAACGCGCCCAGCTCAACCAGCTACTCAGGCGCCTCTACGCATCGCACGTCGACGGCCCCGCATGACGGACAGCCGCTTCGTCAAGCGGCCCGCGACGACACGGCGCCCCGCATGACGACGGCCGCCCCGCATGACGACGGCCGCCCCGGAGAAGCGGGGCGGCCGGAAGGAAGGGGACGGGTCAGGACGGCTCGGGGAGCATCCGCTTCATGGCCTCGTGGGCGCCCGCGACCAGCTCGTTGCGGGGGAAGCCGTTGCGCTTCTGAGCGGCCCTGTAGTTGCCGCCGGCGACCCAGACCGGCCCGTCGGGCAGGTGCTCCAGGCCCTCGCGGGCGATGTCGTCGGGTTCGGCGACGTTCAGGCCCGGGATGTCCATGTTGAGGCCGGCGCGTTCCATCGCCGGGGTGCGGGTGACGCCGAGGACGAGCTCCAGCACGTCCACGCCGTGCTCGCGCAGCTCCAGCCAGAGCCCCTCGGCGAACACGCGGCCGAACGCCTTCACCGCCGAGTAGATGCTGATCTGCGGCTGCCCCATGTAGCCGGCGAGCGAGCCGACCAGCAGGATCCCGCCCCGCCCGCGCTCCTTCATCAGCGCGCCGAAGTGGTGCGTCAGCGACAGCTGCGCGGTGATGTTCAGGTCGATGACGCCCTGGAAGCGGTCCAGGTCGCCGGACACGAACTCGTGGCCGTAGCTGTTGGCGCCCGCGTTGAAGACCAGGAGGCCGACGTCCAGGCCGTCGGTGACCTCGCGGATCCGCTTCAGCGGGTCCGGGGCGACGAGGTCCAGCTCGAGGGTGCGGACCTCCACGCCCTTGGCGCGGACCTCCTCGGCGGTGCGCTCCAGCGGCCCGGGCTTGCGGGCGATCAGCACGAGGTTCAGCCCCGCGTCGGCCAGCCGGTGGGCGAAGGCGGAGCCGACGCCCTCGGAGCCGCCGGCGATGACGGCCCACGGGCCATAGCGGTCGATCATTGTTCTCCGTCCAGGTCCGGGGTCCAGGCGACGCCGTTGATGTGCGAGCCGCCGTCCACGAACAGGGTGTTTCCGGTCAGGTAGCGGGCGCCGTCGGAGGCCAGGAACAGCACGACCGGCGCGATGTCGGTCTCGGGGTCCCCGAGGCGGCCCATGGGGTTGGCCCGGTCCGCGGCGGCCTCGATCTCGGGATGCTCGGCCGCCATCCGGCGGAACGCGGCGCTCTTCGCGCCCGGGCAGACGGCGTTGACGACGACGCCCGTCGGCGCCCACTCGCGGGCGGCCGTGCGGGTCAGCGCGCGCAGCGCCTCCTTCGCCGAGTTGTACTCCAGGGTGCCCATGTGCGCGTTGACGCCGTTCAGCGAGCACATGTTGATGACGCGGCCCCAGCCCTGCTCCTTCATGTGCGGGAACGCGGCGCGCATCGCCCAGAACGGGCCGTAGTAGCCCATCGCGAAGCCGCGGGCGAGGTTCTCGTCGGTCTTGGTCTCGACGCGGCTGACGGTCCCGGCGCCCCACGCGTTGTTGACCAGGACGTCCACGCCGCCCCACAGGTCGGCGCAGAAGGCCACCATCGCCTCGACCTGGTCGCGGTCGGTCACGTCGGTCGGGACGAACCGGGCGTCCGCCCCGAACTCCTCGGCCAGCTCCCACGCGACCCGCTCGCCCGTCTCGGCGTTCAGCTCGGCGACCAGGACGCGGGCGCCCTCCGCGGCGAACCGGCGGGCGATGCCGCGCCCGATGCCGTCGCCGGCGCCCGTCACGATCGCGGACCGGCCGGCCAGCGCGTCACTCATCGATCACCGTGATCGACCCGGTCAGCGCGGCCTCCTGGATCGCCGAGCGCAGCGCCGGGCAGGTCTCGTGCGGGTCCGCGGCGAGCTCGGGGCACGCGGCGCGGGCCTGCGCGGTCCACTGGATGCTCGTCTGCTCCCAGCTCGACTTGCGCACCAGCACCTCGGCGGCGCACCGGCGGCAGCGGACGGGCAGCAGCGGCCCGTCCACCAGCCGCTCGTCCTGGCGGATCGTCACGCCGAGGCCCCTTCGGCGGCCCGCCGCGCGAGGTTCTCCTCGACCTCCTTCTCCCACGACTCGACCGGCCGCGTCGTGTCGATCTCGAACTCGAACCGGTCGGTCATCTCCGGCCGCACGTCGGCGACGTCCACGTAGAACTGCTGGTACCAGCGGCGCAGCTGGTAGACCGGGCCGTCCTCCTCGCACAGCAGCGGGTTGTCGATCCGGGCCTTGCGCTTCCAGATCGCGACGTCCTGCTCGAAGCCGGTGAGGATGAAGTTCGACAGCTTCTCGGCGGTGGCCTCGGCGACCTCCGGCGGCAGCTTGTCGCTGTGCTGGACGATGATCCCCGAGTGCAGCGAGAACGAGTTCTCGTCGATCGGGTAGTGGCAGTTGATCAGCACGGAGTGCAGGTCGTAGCCCTCGTAGTGGTACGTCAGCTCGTCGATCATGAAGGACGGCCCGTGGTAGGACGCGACGGAGCTGTTGCCGAGCATCCGCGGCCCGCCCCGGCCGCTCGCCTCGCGGCGGGCGTCCGGCCGGCTCTTGCCCTTCATGATCTGCGTCGCGACCTGGCCCTCGAAGATGTTCTTGAAGTACGTCGGGAACGAGTTGTGGATGTAGAAGAAGTGCGCCATGTCGACGACGTTGTCGATGATCTCGCGGCAGTTGGTGTGGACGACCTGCTCCGTCCAGCGCCAGTCCGTCCAGTCGTCGCGCGTGGCGCCCTCGATCTCCGGGATCGTCACGTCGTCCGGCGGCTGCTTGCCCTCCGGGTCGTTCCAGACGAACAGGAGCAGGTTCTTCTCCATCGTCGGCCACGACGCCGTGCGCGCGCGCAGCGGCACGCGACGCGCGTACGGGATCTTCTTGCAGCGCCCGTCGCCGCCCCAGCGCCAGTCGTGGAACGGGCAGGCGATCTCGTTGCCCTTCACGGTGCCGTCCGACAGGTCGCCGCCCATGTGCCGGCAGTAGCCGTCCAGGACGTTGGTCTTGCCGTCCTCGCCGGTGAAGACCACGAGCTTCTGCCCGAACGCGTTGACCGTGTGGGGCTTGCCGTCCTTGAACTTCTCGGCCGGCCCGAGGCAGTGCCATCCCCGGGCGAAACGGGAGGAGATGGCCTCCGCCTCGATCTTGCGGACGGCGTCCGACTCGGTTGCTGTCACGTGGATCATCCCTTCAGCGATGGACGGGTGATTCGAACGGTAGGTCGCGGGCCGCGGTCCGGTCCCGGAAGTCTCGGTGGCCGGGACGCGCGTCCCCGCGGCGGCACGGTGACATGGTGTCCTGCGAGGGCCGGACCAGAAAAGACGGGAGCGAGGAGCGGGCATGAGCAACGAGGTCCTGGAAGCCGTGCGGGAGCTGCTGCCGGGCATCGCCGAGCGGGCCCGGTCCGTGGACGAGAAGGGCCGCATCCCGGCCGAGACGATGAAGGAGCTGACCGCCGCCGGGGTGTTCCGGATGCTGCAGCCGACCCGCTACGGCGGCGCGGAGGACGACCCGGTCGCCTTCTACGAGGTGGTCAGGGCCGTCTCCGGGGCCTGCGGCTCGACCGGCTGGGTGACCGCCGTCCTCGGCGTCCACTCCTGGCATCTCGGGCTGTTCCCGGACGAGGCGCAGCAGGAGGTGTGGGAGCCGGGGCCGGACGTGCTGGTCGCCTCGTCGTACGCGCCGATCGGCCGGCTCACCCCCGTGGACGGCGGGTTCGAGGTGTCGGGGCGGTGGGCGTTCTCGTCCGGCTGCGAGTTCGCGGACTGGGCGCTGCTCGGCGGCCTCGTCGTCGGCGCGGAGGGCCGCCCGGTCGACTTCATGACCGTGCTGGTCCCGCGGACGGACTACGAGATCCGCCGGGTGTGGGACTCGATGGGGCTGCGCGGCACCGCCAGCGACGACATCGTGGTGGAGCGGGCGTTCGTGCCCGCGCACCGCGCGATGCGCAACTTCGACCAGGCGCAGCTGCGCACCGCGGGCCGGAAGGTCAACACCGGGCCGCTGTACCGGCTGCCGTTCGGCACGATCTTCACCACGACGGTCGCGGCGAGCGTGATCGGCATGGCGGCGGGCTGCCACGACCTGTACGTGCAGCGGATGCGCGACCGGATCCGGCTGAGCCTCGGCGGCGGCCGGTTCGTCGAGGACCAGTTCGCGCAGGTGTCGGTGGCGCGGGCGGCGTCGGAGATCGACGCGGCGATCCTGCAGACCGACCGGAACGTCCGGGAGATCTACGCCTACGCGGTCCGCAACGAGAAGATCCCGATGGAGCTGCGGCTGCGCGCGCGCCGCGACCAGGTGCGCGGCACCGAGCGGGCCATCGAGGCGATCGACATCCTGTTCAAGACGGCGGGCGGCAACTCGCTGCACCGCGGCAACGTGATCGAGCGGGCCTGGCGGGACGCGCACGCGGGCAGCGTGCACGTCGCGAACGACGTCGAGCACGCCCTGTCGATGTACGGCCGCGGCGAGTTCGGCCTGGCCGTCGAGGACAACCTCGTCTGCCGCGGGGGGAGGCCGGCGCGCCGGCCCGCGTGCACGGCCGGCGCGCCGGTCCGAGAGCACGGCCGGCGCCCTGGACGAGCGAACCGGCGTGCCGCCCCGGCGAGGGGACGGCACGCCGGATCCGTCAGCAGGCGCCGGACGGTGTGCGGCCCGACTGCACCGCCTGGACGAACTTCAGGGCGTCGTCGAAGGACGCCTCGATGCTGGCGCGGTGGTCGGCGCCCTGGTACTCGCGGTAGGAGATGTCCGGGTACCGCTTGCACAGGTCGGCGATGAGGCCCTTCGTCGCGGCGGGCGAGACCGACGTGTCCGCCGTCCCCTGCGCGACGAGGGTCGGGACGCGCAGGTCGAGGCGGCTGGGCTCCTGCGTGTCGAAGTACGTCTCGAACGCGGTCAGGTCGGCGTCCGGCCGGAAGACCCCGCTCAGCGGGATCGCCGACCCGGCCTCCCTCAGCTGGGCGAGGCACGCGTCGCGCTGCCCGGATTCCAGGACCTTCGCGGCCGCCGGGGTCAGCAGGTCCTCCGGGTGGAACGACGGGTTCGCCGCCTTCGCCCCGTTCAGCAGGACGAACAGGAACGGCAGCGCCAGTTCGGCACCGGGGTACTGCGCCTGGACGTACTGCGCCGTCTCGGCCATGTGCGACCCCGGCGCGATCGACACGGCGCCCTTCAGCCGCACGTCGCCGGCCTTCTCCGCGGCTGCGGTGAACAGCGCGGCCTGGCCGCCCTGGCTGTGGCCCGCGACGTAGAAGTTCCGCCCGATGTGCGGGTCGACGCGGTGCGCGGCCCGGACGATGTCGAGGACGGTGTTCGCCTCGCTGGCCCCGTTCATGTACGGGTGCCCGCCCGGCGTCCCCAGGCCCTCGTAGTCGGTCTGGACGACGGCGAACCCGCGCGCCGCCCACTTGTCGAGGTAGCCCTCGGTGATCGACAGGTAGTCGTGCGCCGGGCCGGCGGCGGTGTCGCGGGACGGCGCGCAGGCGTCGGCGGTGCCGGTGGTGCCGTGCGCCCAGCTGATCACGGGCCAGCCGCCGCGCGGCGCCTTGCCCTTCGGCACGGCGACGGTGCCCGTCACCGTGATCCGCTTGCCGCCGACGCCCTCCGAGACGTAGGAGATCGCGCGGGTGGAGGACGCGGACGGCAGGGCCGCCGCGGTGTGCAGCGGCCGGCTCGAAAGCAGCGTCCCGCGCCGCCCCGCGTCGGCGTGGGCGG
>NZ_JBEYYT010000209.1:0-10840 GCF_040645715.1 Spirillospora sp. NPDC046719
GCCCGGCCGGCGGCGGAGCCGTAGGGTGGGCTGAAAACCGCGCACCGCGGGGGGGGCCGCGCCCGCGCCCCCCCCCGCCGGCCCCGGCCCCCCGACCCGGGCGGCGCCCCCGGCCGGGGCGTGCCGGACGGTCCGCAGCCCGATCCGGGCGGCGTGGCGCCGGTAGGCGACCTGGGCCTCGGCCAGCCGCGGCGGCGGCGCGTCCGGCTCCAGCGGCCCGGCGGTCGGCAGGCGGAGGAGCCGGAGGAGGAGGTCGCGGTCGCCGGGGCCGAGCGGGGCGGGGAGCCCGGCCGCGGTCACCGCCCGCCTCCGGCGGCGCCGAGCCCGGCGATCAGGCTCTCGAGCGCCCTGCCGTAGGCGACGAAGGCGGCCGGGTCGCCCGAGCCGGAGCCGAGGTGGGGGCGCAGCGCGAGATGCGGCTCGATCGACAGGACCCCGCGGTAGCCGCTGCGCAGCAGCGACCGCAGGCACTCGGCGACCTCGGCCTGCCCGGTCCCGGGCGGCACGAAGGCGACCTCGCCGTCCTTCCTGACCAGCGCGTCCTTGACGTGGACGTGCACCACGTACGGGAGGATCTCGCGCAGCACGGGCAGCGGCGGATACCCGTGCGCGACGCCGTTGCCGATGTCGAACAGCAGCCGCAGCGCGGGGCCGCCGATGCCGGTGACCAGGTCCAGCATCCGGTCGGCGCGGTCGCCCGCCCATCCGGCGCAGTTCTCGTGCGCCAGGACGAGCCCGTGGTCCTCGGCGCGGCGGGCCAGCTCGCGCAGCCGCTCGCGGGCGCGGCGGCCCCATTCCGCGTCGTCCAGGCCGCCGGACGGGTACGACATGATCCGCACCAGCCGGGTGCCGAGGACGGCGCAGCGGCGCGCGAGGACGTCCAGCTCGTCGAGGTCGAGCGCGAAGTCGCCGGTGACCGGCCGCGACCAGTCGCCGATCTTGGACGCGACGGCCGCCACGTCCGTCCCCGCCGCCGCCAGCCGGTCGGCCGCCCGGCGGAACGCCCGCTCGTCCAGCCGCGCGACGGGCGTGCCGCCGATCGTGCGCAGCTCCAGCCGGTTCCAGCCGAGCTCGGCCACGGCGCCGATCTGGTCCGCGAGGCCGGGCGCGGCCTCGTCGCCGATGCCGGCGAGCCGGATGCCGTCCGGCGGGCCCTCAGCGGATCGCCCCGGCACCCCGCACCCCCTCCCGCACGCCGCCGGCCCCGGCGCACAGCCGTTTCGCCTCGGTGAGCAGCCGCACCGCGTCGACCTGCACCGGAAGCGTCCGGTGCATCGAGGTCGCCGGCCGCGCGTAGCGGGCGTACGCGCCGCGCAGGAACGCCGGGAACGCGTCGTCGGTGAAGACGGTCCGGGTCGCCTCCTCCCCGGGGCGGACGGTGCGCAGCTGGGCGGTGTGGTCGGCGTCGCTGCACGGGTAGTGGCCGACGAGGACGGCCTCGTCGAAGTGCAGGGTGATGCTGCGCTCGCGGACCGGGGAGGTCAGGTCCGAGTCGATCTCGCTGCGGACGCCCGTGGCGTGCTCCAGCCGCAGCCGGGCGCGGCCGAGGCGCGGGACCCGCGTGCGTTCGAGGACCAGATCGTCCCAGGACGCGTCGACGATCCGCGCGCCCCCGGCGAGGCTGAGCACGACGGCGAGCGCGTGCGGCAGCTCGACGTCGAACGCGGTCGGGTGGTCGCGGGCCGCGATGCTGCGGGTGAACCGCGGCTTGTTCTGGACCACGCGGATCCGCCGCAGCGCGCCGAACTCGCCGGACGCCACCGCCGCCCGCAGCCGCCGGGTGAGGACGCTGTCGATCCAGTGCGTGGCGACCGTGACGTCCAGCCCCCAGCGGCGCCGGATCCGGGCCACCTCCGCCAGCCCGGGCAGGTCCACGGCCAGCGGCTTCTCCACGATGATCTTGCGGTAGCCGAGCCGGGCCAGCCGGTCCAGCAGCGCGGCGCGGGCCTGCGGCGGCGTGCACAGGTGCGCCACGGTCCGCGCGGGCGGGCGGCACCGGGCCGCCTCCTCCAGCGACTCGGCCCGCACCATACCGGGGACGTCGGCCGGCGGGCGGAGCGGGTCGAAGGCGACGATCGGCCCCCGGGCCAGCAGCCCGGGCGCGGCGGCGCGCACCTTGGCCAGCGAGGGCAGGTGCAGGCCCTGACCCGCCCTGCCCATCCCGACGATGAGAGTATGCAACATTGCAGGTCAGAGCCCTTTCCAGTGCACACGCGGGAGGCGGTTCGGGCGGCCGGGGGAAGCGGCCTTCCCGACAGCGAGCCAAGCTAATTGACCTATCGTCACCGGTCAATGACGATCCGTGACCGAAAATGTCGATCACAAGGAAACCGCACGTCAGAGGCCAATGGTTCGTCGATATTGACCACGAACGGTGACAAGGCACTTGCTCATCGTTATGCGGCGGCGCGGCCCGGGCATCATCGCGGCGTCCCCCATCCGACTCGTAAGGAGCCGTATGCCCCTGCCCTCACGCATCGCCACCGCCGCCACCGCGCTCACGGCAGTGGTCCTGGCCGCCTCGGCCGCCTCCGCCGCCGAGGCGCGGGATCGGGCCGCGCCGCCGGAAGGCAAGATCATCGTCTTCGTCACCGAGGGCGCGCAGGTCTCCTGGGCCGGCACCCGGCTCAAGGAATATCCGGCCTCGCCGAACTGCCAATCCTTCCCGCCCGGCGCGCACGTGGTCGCCAACTACGGCACCGCCCGGCTGCTGTTCTACTCGGACCCGTTCTGCGCCGTCCCCGTCCCGCCGCCGTTCACCTTCATTTCCCCCGGTTACGGCGCGCACGTGTCCCCGACCGGCAGTTTCCGGACCGGCTGACGGCACCAATGGAAAACCGGCGGCGGACTCGTCCGCCGCCGGTTTCCGGGCGCGATCCCGCGCCGCACGCGGGAATCGCATGTTCACGGCGCCGCGACCCCGTCCCGCGCCCGCACCTCGTGGCGGGTGCGGGGCATCAGCGCGGTGGCGGCGATCAGCCAGAGCAGCCCGCCGAAGCGGACGACCGGGACGAGGAAGGCGAAGCCCGAGCCCACCAGGGTCAGCGTCCCGACCATGCCGGCGAGGGCGATCGCCAGCCCCGTCCAGGCCACCGGCCGCGGCAGCAGTCCGGCGAGCAGGCCCGTCACCGCCAGGCCCGCGACGAGCAGGGCGAACGTGGCGGCGTAGGCGGGACCGCCGGACAGGAACGACAGGTCGGCCAGCGCCCGTGCGAGCGCCGGGCTCGCGTCCGCGGGGAGCCTCCCCCCGGCCCAGCCGAACATGGCGCTGAGCGCGAGCATGCCGGACGCGAGGACGCCGCCGGCCAGGGTGATCGCCGAACCGGGCGCCGTGATGCCCAGCGCGCGCAGCCGCCGGTAGAACGCGGCGGCGGCGACCGTGAGCGGGAACGCCGACCCGAGCAGCAGGAAGGTCCCGGCCTTGACGGCGGTCCCGTGGTCCTGGGCGTACCGCAGCACCTCGGCGCCGGAGGCGTCCGGATGCGGCGTGGACCGGTTGGCCGCCACGTAGGCGACGGTCAGCGCGGCGAAGGCGAGGACGGGCAGCAGCAGCGGCGGACCGGACTGCGGGCGGCGGCCGGACCCCGCGGGCCGCGGCGTGGTCTTCGTGTTCATGGATCTCTCCCTCTCGACAAACCGTATACATCCGATAATGATTACAAGATGGAACGATTGTCAAGCGGCTACGATGTCGCCATGACCGCGAGCGCACCCATGCCCCGGCCCGGCGTCGCCTTCCTGCTGGCCCAGCTCGGGGCGCACGCGGCCGGGCTGTTCGCCGAACGGATCGCCGGCCTCGACCTCACGCCCGCGCAGGCCGGGCTGCTGCGCCTGCTGGCCGCCCGCCCCGGCCGCAGCCAGCGCGAGCTCGCCGACGACCTCGGCATGCCGCCGAGCCGGTTCGTCCCGTTCGCCGACGAACTGGAGGAGCGCGGGCTCATCGAGCGCCGCCGGAACCCGAACGACCGCCGCGTCTACGCGCTGCACCTCACCGGGAAGGGCGAGGCCCTCCTCGCCGAACTCGCCCGCGCGGGCATGGAGCACGAGCGGCTGCTCTGCGAGGCCCTCACGGACGAGGAGCACGACCGGCTCCTCGTCCTGCTCCGCCGCGTGGCCGACCAGCAGGGCCTGCGCCCCGACGTCCACCCCGGCTACCGCACCCTGCGCCCCAGGCCCGGCACCTGACACCACGGGCCACGAAAAGTAGCCCGGGAACGTGGGCGTTTACCGGTTCCCCAGTGACTCACCAGAGCGGGTCCAAGGGACCGCCTTACCCTCTGGCTAGGACGGGCGGGTGCACGAGACCAAGCGGAACGCCTGACCGTCCCCGCCCGGTTCCCGCACCCTGGAGGCTCGAGTGCTCGCGGCGCCCGTCCCCCCGATGCCCCCTCATTCCCTGCTGGTCCTCCTCCTCCAGGTCGGGACGCTCGGCCTGCTCGCCCTCCTGCTCGGCCTGCTGGCGAGGCGGCTCGGCATGCCGGCGATCGTCGGCGAGCTGTGCGCGGGCGTGCTCCTCGGCCCGTCGGTCCTCCAGCGCGTCGCGCCGGACCTGTCGGCCTGGCTGCTGCCGCACCGGCCGGAACCGACGCACATGCTGGACGCCGTCGGGCAGGTCGGCGTCATCCTGCTCGTCGGCGTCACCGGGACCGAGATGGACTTCCGGTTCCTGCGCCGGCAGCGCCGGACCGCGCTGTGGGTCAGCGGGACCGGGCTGGTCATCCCGTTCGCCCTCGGCATCGCGGCGGGTCTGCTGCTGCCGGGCGCGCTGCGCGCCGACCACGGCGACACCGCGGTGTTCCCGCTGTTCGTGGGCGTGGCGATGTGCGTCAGCGCCATCCCCGTGATCGCCAAGACGCTGGCGGACATGAACCTGCTGCACCGCAACGTCGGCCAGCTCACGCTGGCGTCGGGCACGATCGACGACGCCTTCGGCTGGTTCATGCTCTCGGTGGTCTCCGCGATGGCGACGTCCGGCGTCACCACCGGGAACATCGCCCGCTCCGCCGGCTGGCTGCTGGTCGTGGTGCTCTTCGCGGCGCTCCCGGGCAGGCCGCTGGCCCGGCTGGCGCTGCGGCCGCTCGCCCGGCACGCCGACCCCATGCCGGTCATCGCCGGGACGGCGGTGCTGATCCTGCTCGGAGCGGCGGCGACGCAGGCCATGGGCCTGGAGTCGGTCTTCGGCGCCTTCGTCGCGGGCATCGTCATCGGCTCCAGCGGGGCCGTCGACCTGCCGCGGATCGCCCCGCTGCGCACGTTCATCCTGGCGTTCCTGGCACCGGTCTACTTCGCGACGGCCGGCCTGCGGATCGACCTCGGCGCCCTCGCCCGCCCGGTGGTCCTGGCGTCGGCGGCGGCGCTGCTGCTCATCGCGGTCTTCGGCAAGTTCGCCGGGGCCTACCTCGGCGCCCGGATGAGCCGGCTGAACCGCTGGGAGGCGCTCGCCCTCGGCGCGGGGATGAACGCGCGCGGGGTCGTCGAGGTCATCGTCGCGATGGTCGGGCTCCGGCTCGGCGTGCTCAACACCGCCGCGTACACCGTGGTGGTGCTCATCGCGATCGTGACCTCGGTCATGGCCCCGTGGCTGCTGCGGGTGGCGATGCGGCACATCGAGAGCACCGCCGAGGAGGAACTGCGGCTCGTGGCGCGCCTCGACGGAGACCGCCCGGACGACGACGTCCAGCCGGTCCGGGCCACGGGCTGAACCGCTGGGCCGCCCACACCGACAGGTTCGGGCGGTGGCAGGACGACTCGTCCCGCCACCGCCCGTGACCGGCGCCTACGGCATCCGGACGCCGGACGCCGCGTGCCCCGCGGCCTTACCCCGGATCAGCTGCAGCCGCTGGTGGAGCCGCAGCCTTCGCAGACGTAGCAGCTGCCCGCCGGCCGCATCTTCGTGCCGCAGGTGAGGCAGAGCGGCGCGTCGGCGGTGCGGCCCTGGCGGCTCTCGATGACCTCCATCGACGAGCGCGCCTCGGGCGCGGGCGCCGGGGCCGCCGGACGGGTGATCTCCGCCGACTGCGCGAGGGTCTCGTGCTCGATCTCCTCCTCGGCGTGGAGGGTGGCCGGGTCCTCGCCGTTGGCCTGCATCGCGCGCTCCTCGGCGGTGAAGATGCCGAGGCCCGCGCGCTCCTCGTAGGGCAGGTGGTCCAGCGCCAGGCGGCGGAAGATGTAGTCCATCACCGAGGTGGCCATGCGGATGTCGGGGTCGTCGGTCATCCCGGCGGGCTCGAACCGCATGTTGGTGAACTTCTCCACCCAGGTCTCCAGCGGCACGCCGTACTGGAGGCTGATGGAGATCGCCATCGAGAACGCGTCCATCACGCCGGCGAGGGTGGAGCCCTGCTTGCCGAGCTTGAGGAACACCTCGCCGAGACCGTCGTCCGGGTAGGACGAGGCCGTCATGTAGCCCTCGGCGCCCGCGACGGAGAACCGGGTGACGGTGGCGGGCCGCTGCTTCGGCAGCCGCTTGCGGACGGGGCGCGTCGCCGCCGCGCCGGCCTCCGCGGGGGCGGCCTCGGTCTTGGCCTCCTCCTTCTTGCCGGCGGCCGACAGCGGCTGGCCGACCTTGCAGTTGTCGCGGTAGATCGCCAGGGCCTTCAGGCCGAGCCGCCAGCCCTCGAAGTACACCTTCTCGATGTCCTCGACGGTGGCCTGCTCCGGCATGTTGACGGTCTTGGAGATCGCCCCGGACAGGAACGGCTGCGTCGCCGCCATCATCCGGACGTGCCCCATCGGGCTGATCGCCCGCTCGCCCATCGCGCAGTCGAACACCTCGTAGTGCTCGGGCCGCAGGCCGGGCGCGTCCACGACGTGGCCGTTCTCGCCGATGTACTCGACGATCGCCTCGATCTGCTCCTGCTGGTAGCCGAGCTTGCGCAGGGCGCGCGGCACCGTCTGGTTGACGATCTGCATCGAGCCGCCGCCGACGAGCTTCTTGAACTTCACCAGCGCGAGGTCCGGCTCGATGCCGGTGGTGTCGCAGTCCATCATCAGGCCGATGGTGCCGGTCGGGGCCAGCAGCGACGCCTGCGCGTTGCGGTAGCCGTGCTTCTCGCCCGCCTTCAGGCACTCCTGCCACTGCTTGGCGGCGGCGGCGTGGATCGCCTTGTCCATGTCGTCGAGCGTGCGGATGTCGTCGTTGGCGGCGGCGTGCTTGCGCATGACCCGCTTGTGGCCCTCGGCGTTGCGGGCGTAGCCCTCGTACGGGCCGACGACGCCGGCGATCTCGGCGGAGCGGCGGTAGGCGACGCCGGTCATCAGCGAGGTGATGGCCGCCGCGAGGGACCGGCCGCCCTCGGAGTCGTAGGCGTGGCCGGTCGCCATCAGCAGCGCGCCCAGGTTGGCGTAGCCGATGCCGAGCTGCCGGTAGTCGCGGGTGGTCTGCGCGATCTTCTCGGTCGGGAAGTCGGCGAAGGTGATGGAGATGTCCATCGCCGTGATGATCAGCTCGGTGAGCTTGACGAACTTCGCGACGTCGAAGGTCCCCTCGTCGGTGAGGAACTTCAGCAGGTTGATGCTGGCGAGGTTGCAGGACGAGTTGTCCAGCGACATGTACTCCGAGCACGGGTTGGACGCGGTGATCCGGCCCGACTCGGGGTTGGTGTGCCAGTCGTTGATCGTGTCGTCGTACTGGATGCCGGGGTCGGCGCACTCCCAGGCGGCCTGGGCCATGAGCCGGAACAGCTCCTTGGCCTTGACCTTCTCGACGATCTCGCCGGTCATCCGGGCGCGCAGCCCGAACTCGCCGTCGGACTCGACGGCGTGCATGAACTCGTCGGAGACCCGGACGGAGTTGTTGGCGTTCTGGTACTGGACGCTGCCGATGTCCTTGCCGCCGAGGTCCATGTCGAACCCGGCGTCCCGCAGCGCGCGGATCTTGTCCTCCTCGCGCGCCTTGGTCTCGATGAACTCGGCGATGTCGGGGTGGTCGACGTCCAGCACGACCATCTTGGCGGCGCGGCGGGTGGCGCCGCCCGACTTGATCGTCCCGGCGGACGCGTCGGCGCCGCGCATGAACGACACGGGGCCGCTGGCGGTGCCGCCGGAGGACAGCAGCTCCTTGCTGGAGCGGATGCGCGACAGGTTCAGGCCGGCCCCCGAGCCGCCCTTGAAGATCACGCCCTCTTCCTTGTACCAGTCCAGGATCGACTCCATCGTGTCGTCCACGGACAGGATGAAGCAGGCCGACACCTGCTGCGGCGACTTGGTGCCGACGTTGAACCAGACCGGCGAGTTGAAGCTGAACATCTGGTGGACGAGCGCGTACTTCAGCTCGTGCTCGAAGACCTCGGCGTCCTGCTCGGTGGCGAAGTAGCCGTGCTCCAGGCCGGTCCGGACGTACACGCCGACGACGCGGTCGACGAGCTGCTTGAGGCTCCACTCGCGCTGCGGGGTGCCGACGGCGCCGCGGAAGTACTTGGACGTGACGATGTTGACGGCGTTCAGCGACCAGAAGTCGGGGAACTCCACACCGCGCTGCTCGAAGTTGACCGAGCCGTCGCGCCAGTTGGTCATGACGACGTCGCGGCGTTCCCAGCGCAGCTCGTCGTAGGGGTGGACGCCGGGCGTGGTGAAGATCCGCTCCACCTTCAGCCCCTTGCGGCCCCCCTTGCCGCGCCGTGCCGGGCCGCTGACCGTCTCCGTCATGCCTTCCCCCTCCCGGGCCCTCCCGCCGGGCCCTGTACAGGAACAACTCCGCCGCCGCCCGGGCCATGCCCGTGCGGAGGCGCCTTCAGTATGTGCTTTCTCGTATTTCCGGAACCGCCCCTACCGGGGCGGGCCGGGCTCCCCCGAGGAACCGGCCTTCCGCAGCGCCTCGATCTCCTTGGCGAAGTCGTCCAGCGACTCGAAGCTCCGGTAGACCGAGGCGAATCGCAGATAGGCGACCTCATCGAGTTCACGAAGGGGCCCCAGGATCGCGAGCCCGACCTCGTGCGAGGGGATTTCCGCGGATCCGGACGATCTGATCGCCTCTTCGACCCGCTGCCCCAGCTTCGCGAGCGCATCCTCGTCCACCGGGCGGCCCTGGCAGGCCCTGCGCACCCCGGCGATGATCTTTTCCCGGGAGAACGGCTCGGTGACCCCGCTGCGCTTGGCCACCATCACGAGCACATTCTCCTGCGTGGTGAATCGCTTGCCGCATTCCGCACACGCGCGGCGGCGCCGAATGGCGCCGCCGTCATCGGTGGCGCGACTGTCGATCACTTTGGTGTCAGGGTTGCGACAGAACGGGCAGTGCACGCGCTATCCCTCCCCTGACGGAAACGAGTCACACCCACGACCCGCCATATATAGGTGACTTACATCGGTGTGACTACTAGATGTTGTGGTCAACCGTACGGCTCGGCGCAGGGCTACGCAACCTGATCCGAGGCCTCAGGAGTAGACCCGCGTCACATCCGCCGCGTAGATCCAGGTCACGTCGGACGATCTGATTCCGGCCCCGGGCGTGTCGCCGCGAGGCGTCCGCGGAGGCGGGCCGGAAGGGGTCAGCCGGGCAGGACGAGCCGCTGGCCCGGCTGTACGGTGGGGTCGCCGCCCATCCCGTTGAGGTCGATGATCCGCTGCACGGTGACGCGGGGGTCGGCGCCGGGGTCGGCGGCGGTGGCGATGCCCCAGAGGGTGTCGCCGGGCTCGACGACGGCGGTCCGGACGCGCCCGGAGCGCCCGTGGTGGTCGGCGCGGCCGCCCGCGAAGGCGCCGGTGCCGCCGTCCAGCCAGAGGGCGGCGAGCGTGACGGCGGCGGCGAAGGCGACCAGGACCGCCCGCCCGCGGCGGGTGAGCCGCAGCGGGGCGCGTTCACCGGACGGCGAATCGGGCATCTCCACCCTCCTCGACTTCGAATGAATTTTCGATCGAACGCCTGTACGATGTTGTACCGCAGCACACCGGCGAAACGCGAGCACATCTTCGAACAATTGTTTGATCATTTCGTCCGGACGCGATAGCGTTCATGACAAGGAGTGACGGATCGAGGCGCCCGGGAGGCGACGAGCGATGAGCAAGGTCCGGGAGCTGCCCGACGGGCCCATGGACGAGACGGGCCTGACCCAGCGGCAGCGCATGGTGCTGGAGGTGATCCGCGACTCCGTCCAGCGCCGGGGGTACCCGCCCTCGATGCGCGAGATCGGCGAGGCGGTCGGCCTGACCAGCACCTCCAGCGTGTCGCACCAGCTCCGGGCCCTGCAGCGCAAGGGGTACCTGCGGCGCGACCCGAACCGCCCGCGCGCGGTCGAGGTGCGGGTCCCCGGCGCGACGCCGGTCCGCACCGAGCCCGACTCCTACGAGGCGGTGGGCGGCCAGCAGACCGCGACGCGGCCCGCGCCGGCCTACGTCCCGCTCGTCGGCCGGATCGCCGCCGGTGGCCCGATCCTGGCCGAGGAGGCCGTGGAGGACGTCTTCACGCTGCCCAAGCAGCTCGTCGGCGAGGGCACCCACTTCCTGCTGAAGGTCACCGGCGACTCGATGATCGAGGCGGCGATCGCGGACGGTGACTGGGTCGTGGTCCGCCAGCAGCCGGTCGCCGAGCAGGGCGACATCGTCGCCGCCATGATCGACGGCGAGGCGACGGTGAAGACGTTCAAGCGCAAGGACGGCCACATCTGGCTGATGCCGCAGAACTCCGCCTACGAGCCGATCCCCGGCGACGAGGCGTCCGTGCTCGGCCGCGTGGTGGCGGTCCTGCGCAAGATGTAGCGCGGCGCCCCCACAGGGGCGCACGCGGCCCCGTGAGGGCGCGGTGGCGACGCTGAGAGGCGGGGCCGGGGGGGGTTCCCCCCCGCCGCCCGAAGGGGGCGCCCCCGGGGTCGGGGTGCCGTTCGGGGGTTTGTTACCTTATTTG
>NZ_JBEYYT010000209.1:10850-16132 GCF_040645715.1 Spirillospora sp. NPDC046719
GGCGGGGTGGCTCCGCTGAGAGGCGGCCGGGGGAGACGACCCCCGCGGCCGCCTCAGCGTGCCGCCCCGGTGTCCGCTAGCGCTTCGGGACGATGTTCACGATCTTGGGGGCGCGGACGATGATCTTGGCGATCTCCGCGCCGCCCAGCGCGTCCTGGACCTTGGCGGAGGCCAGCGCCAGCCGCTCCAGCTCCTCGCCGGCGATGCCGGGCGGCACCTCCAGCCGGTCGCGGACCTTGCCGGCGACCTGCACGACGCAGGTCACCGACTCCTCCACCAGCAGCGCCGGGTCGGCCTGCGGCCAGCCCGCGCGGATCACCGGCGCGGTGCGTCCCAGCAGCTCCCACGCCTCGTCGGCGGTGTAGGGGGCGAACAGCGACAGCAGCACCGCGATCGCCTCGGCGGCCTCGCGGACGGCCGGGTCGGCGGCGCCGGGGCCGGAGTCGATCGCCCGACGGGTCGCGGTGACCAGCTCCATGATCCGCGCGATCGCCACGTTGAACCGCTGCGTCTCGACCATCCTCGTGGCCTCGTCGACGGTGCGGGCGGTGGCGCGGCGCAGCTCGGTGTCGCCGGACGCCGGGTCCGCGCCGGGCGCGGAGGACACCTCGGCGGCGATGCGGTGCACCCGGGTCAGGAACTTCGACATGCCGTGCGGGGACACGTCGGCCCAGTCGATGTCGTCCTCCGGCGGGCCGGAGAACAGCATCGCCAGCCGGACGACGTCCACGCCGAACTCGGCGATCTGGTCGCCCAGGTCGACCAGGTTGCCGGTCGACTTCGACATCCCGCTGCCGTTCAGGATCACCTGGCCCTGGTTCAGCAGCCGGGTGAACGGCTCGGTGAAGTCGACCATGCCCATGTCGTACAGGACCTTGGTGAAGAACCGGCTGTACAGCAGGTGCAGGATGGCGTGCTCGACGCCGCCGGTGTACTGGTCGACCGGCATCCACCGGCGGACCTGCTCGACGTCGAACGGGCCGTCCTCGTACCCCGGCGAGCAGTACCGGAAGTAGTACCAGGACGAGTCGACGAAGGTGTCCATGGTGTCGGTGTCGCGCTTGGCGGCGCCGCCGCACTTGGGGCAGGCCACGTTCACCCAGTCGGACGCGGCGGCCAGCGGCGAGGTGCCCTTGGGCGCCAGGTCGGCGCCGCGCAGGTTGTCCGGCAGCCGGACGGGCAGCTGGTCGTCGGGGACGGGGACCTCGCCGCACGCCTCGCAGTGCACGATCGGGATCGGGCAGCCCCAGAACCGCTGCCGGGACACCAGCCAGTCGCGCAGCCGGAAGTTGACGGAGGCGCGTCCGGTTCCGCGCTCGTCCAGCACCTCGATGATGCGCGCGATGGCGTCGCCCTTGGCCAGCCCGTCGATGGGGCCGGAGTTGACCAGCCGGCCGTCGCCGGGGGTGGCCATGCCGGTCTCGGCGGGGTCGGGCAGCCCGGTCTCCACGACGACGCGGACCGGCAGCCCGAACTTCAGCGCGAAGTCCAGGTCGCGCTGGTCGTGCGCGGGGACCGCCATGATCGCGCCGTGCCCGTACTCGGCCAGCACGTAGTCCGACGCCCAGACCGGCAGCCGCTCGCCGTTGACCGGGTTGACCGCGTAGCGGCCCAGGAACACGCCGGTCTTCTCGCGCTCGGTGGACAGCCGCTCGATCTCGCTCTCCCGGGAGACCTCCTCGCGGTAGGCCTCGAACGCGGCCCGCTGGTCGGGGTGGCAGATCTCCTCGGCCAGCGCGGCGTCGGCGGCGACGACCATGAACGTGGCGCCGAACAGGGTGTCGGGACGGGTGGTGTAGACGGTGACGGGCTCGTCCCGGCCCTCGATCACGAAGTCGACGTCGGCGCCGGTGGAGCGGCCGATCCAGTTGCGCTGCATCAGCAGGACGCGCTCGGGCCACTTGCCCTCCAGCTGCGCCATGTCGTCCAGCAGCCGGTCCGCGTAGTCGGTGATCTTGAAGTACCACTGGGTCAGCACGCGCTTCTCGACCAGCGCGCCGCACCGCTCGCAGTGCCCGCCGACGACCTGCTCGTTGGCCAGGACGGTCTGGTCCTTCGGGCACCAGTTGACGTGCCCGCCCTTGCGGTAGGCCAGGCCCCGCTCGTAGAAGCGCAGGAACAGCCACTGCGTCCACTTGTAGTACTCGGGGTCGGAGGTGTGCAGGCGGCGCGTCCAGTCGAAGGACGGGGCGTACCGGTGGAACGAGGCGGCCTGCGTCTCGATGTTGGCGTAGGTCCACTCGGCGGGGTGCGAGTCGCGCTTGATCGCGGCGTTCTCGGCGGGCAGGCCGAAGGAGTCCCAGCCGATGGGGTGCAGGACGTTGTGGCCGCGCTGGAACCAGTACCGGGCCACGACGTCGCCGATGGCGAACGCCTCGGCGTGGCCCATGTGCAGGTCGCCGCTGGGGTAGGGGAACATGTCCAGCGCGTAGCGCCGCTCGCGGCCGTCGTCCTTGTCCTCGGCCGTGAAGGGGTCGAGCTCCGCCCAGCGGGCCTGCCACTTGTCCTGAACCGCCCGTGGGTCGTACTGCTCGTCGCTGCTCACGCTTCCGCTCCGGTCTCCATCTGGGGTCACAGGGCCAACGGGCCGTCCGTCACATGAAACGACCCCTCGCGAAGGAGGGGCCACCACGTCGACGTCGATGCGTCAACGTGGTCGTTGAAGGAGCAGCCTGGCCGACATACATCAAGAGTAGCGCAACCGCAAGCCTTCACGCGGGGTCTGGCGGGCGCGGGCGGCCGGACGGGGTGCCCGGATCCGGCGCGCGGGAGGGGCTTGACGCGCGGCGCGGGATCGTCGATCCTCTCAAACAGGAAAGTTTCCTATTAGAAGGCGGACGGGCGCTCCCACCCGCCCGCCTCGTGAGCGGCTGCCGACTCCGACCCACCCCCCGCCAAGGAGGATCGCGTATGCCCCGCCGAATCCGCACGCCACGCATGCCCCGCAGGACCGGCCTCGCCGTCGCCGCCGCCGTGGGCGTCGGCGCCTCGGTCCTGACCGCGGCTCCCGCGCTCGCCCACGGCTACACCAGCACCCCGCCCAGCCGGGCGCTGCTGTGCAAGCAGGGCGTGGTCAAGAACTGCGGCCCCATCCAGTGGGAGCCGCAGAGCACGGAAGGCCCCAAGGGCTTCCCCCAGTCCGGTCCCGCCGACGGGACGATCTGCGCGGCCGGCGACAGCCGCTGGGCCCCGCTCGACGACCCGCGCGGCGGCACCTGGCCCGCCACGAGGGTGTCCAGCGGGCCGTACACCTTCACCTGGCACCTGACCGCCGCCCACGCCACCACCTCGTTCCGCTACTTCATCACCAGGGACGGCTGGAACCCCGCCCAGCCGCTCACCCGGGCGCAGCTCGACACCGCGCCCTTCCTCCAGGTCAACTACGGCGGGAAGCAGCCGCCCTACGACGTCAGCCACAGCGGCACGCTGCCCGCCAAGCACGGCCGGCACATGATCCTCGCCGTGTGGGACATCGCCGACACCGGCAACGCCTTCTACCAGTGCTCGGACGTGGACTTCGGCTGATCTCCGCGGCGGCCGCACGGCCGTGACCGACCCCCTCCCGGCGGGCCGCCCCGCTCCAGGCGCCCGCCCCAGGTGGCCAGGCGGGACCCCGCGTCCCACCTGGCCACCTGGTCATAGACTCCTCGGTAACCAACCGGCCGGTCACCGTCCCGCGCGAGGAGTGCCATGCTCAACCTGTCCGTGCTGCTGGAGGACGCCGCCAGGGAGACCCCCGACCGCGACGCCGTGGTCTTCGGCGACCTGCGGCTCTCGTACTCCTTCGTCGACGCGGTCGCGAACCAGGTCGCGAACCTGCTGCGGTCGCGCGGCGTCCGCCCCGGCGACAAGGTGGCGCTGTCCAGCCCGAACCTGCCGTACTTCCCGATGGTGTACTTCGGGGCGCTCAAGGCGGGCGCGGTGGTCGTCCCGCTGAACGTGCTGCTCAAGCCGCGCGAGATCGCCTACCACCTGGGCGACTCCGAGGCGAAGGCGTTCTTCTGCTTCGAGGGCACGCCGCAGCTGCCGCTCGGCGAGGCCGGCCGCGCCGGGTTCGAGCAGGCCGAGGGCTGCGAGCACTTCTTCCTGCTGCCGGCGAACCCCGCCGCGACCGAGTCGCCCATCGAGGGCGCCGAGCTGTTCTGGGCGGCGCTCGCCGGGCAGCCGGACACGTTCGACACCGAGCGGACCGAGGGCACCGACACCGCGGTGATCATCTACACCAGCGGGACGACGGGCCAGCCGAAGGGCGCCGAGCTCACGCACGGCAACCTGCTGATGAACGCGATGGTCGACGACACGCTGTTCGCGCGGACGCTGCACGACACGTCGCTGGTGACGCTGCCGCTGTTCCACATCTTCGGGCAGACGTGCGTGATGAACGTCGGGTTCTACCGGCGCGGGACGCTCGTCATGCAGCCGCGGTTCGACGCCAAGGAGGCGGTCGCGCTGATGGTGAAGGAGAAGGTGAACATCTTCGCCGGCGTCCCGACCATGTACTGGGCGCTGCTGAGCGACGACACCTCCCCCGAGGACGTCGCGACGATCCGGGAGAACCTGCGGGTCGCGGTGTCGGGCGGCGCGGCGCTGCCCATGGAGGTCATCAAGGGCGTCCGGGAGAAGTTCGGGATGAACGTCCTGGAGGGCTACGGGCTGTCGGAGACCTCGCCGGTCTGCTCGTTCAACCGGCCGGACCGGCCGACCAAGCCGGGCTCGATCGGGCTGCCGGTCTGGGGCGTGGAGATGAAGCTCGTCAACGACGAGTGGAAGGACGTCGAGGGCGAGGGCCCCGGCGAGATCGCCGTGCGCGGCCACAACATCATGAAGGGCTACTACAACCGGCCCGAGGCCACCGCCGAGGCGATCAAGGACGGCTGGTTCCGCACCGGCGACGTGGCCCGCCGCGACGAGGACGGCTACTACTACATCATCGACCGCTCCAAGGACATGATCATCCGGGGCGGCTACAACGTGTACCCGCGGGAGCTGGAGGAGGTCCTGATGACCCATCCGGACGTCTCGCTGGCCGCCGTGGTGGGCGTCCCGCACCCGAGCCACGGCGAGGAGGTCAAGGCGTACGTGATCCGCAGGCCGGGCGCCACGGTGACCGAGGACGAGCTGATCGCGTGGGGCAAGGAGCAGTTCGCCAACTACAAGTACCCGCGCATCGTGGAGTTCCGCGACGAGCTCCCGATGACCGCCACCGGCAAGATCCTCAAGCGCGAACTGCGCTGAGCCCCGGATGCCCCGGCCCGCGGCGAGCGGTCGTGATGGGACGCCCC
>NZ_JBEYYT010000210.1:0-16092 GCF_040645715.1 Spirillospora sp. NPDC046719
CGCCCGCTACCCCGCCGAACTCGCCGTCTGGCAGCCTCCCGGCGGCGAGACCGAGGACGAGGTCGCGAAACGGTTCAGCGCCGCCCGGGTCGAGTTCATGGTCGGGAACGCGCGCCATCTCGCGGGGGCGGGGTTCGACGAGGCGGAGGCGCGGGCGGGGATCGAGCGGATCCACGACCGCGCCGACGTCACGTCCCGCGATCCGGGGGAGGCCCTGCGGGGAGACCTGATGGGGACGGCGTTCGCCGCGATGGACTGCACGCCGCGCTGGCGGGAGCGGCTCGGCTCCATCGCCGTGCCGACGCTGGTGGTGCACGGGGAGGACGACCCGTTCTTCCCGCTCGGCAACGGCCGCGCCCTCGCCGCCGAGATCCCCGGCGCGGAGCTTCTCGTCCTGCCGGGCATGGGCAACGAGCTTCCCCGGCGGACGTGGGGCGCGCTCGTCCCGGCGCTGGTCCGCCACACGTCCTGACCCGGCGGCGGAATGGCCCGAATCCGGCGGGAAATGGCCGGGATGCGGGTCGTGTGCGGCCGGGTGCCGCGGTGACGCTTGGGCCCGTGAACGTGATCGAGTTGCGGCAGTACAGGTTGCGCCCGGGGCGGCGGGACGAGCTGATCGAGCTGTTCGACCGGGAGCTGGTCGAGCCGCAGGAGGCGGCCGGCATGACCGTGCTCGGCCAGTTCCGGGACCTGGACGATCCGGACAGGTTCGTCTGGCTCCGGGCGTTCGAGGAGCTGGCGGGGCGGGGCGAGGCGCTGCGCGCGTTCTACTTCGGCCCGGTGTGGAAGGCGCATCGGGACCAGGCGAACGCGACGATGCTGGACTCGTCGGACGCGCGGCTGCTGCGGCCGCTGCGTCCGGTTCCCGAGCCGGGCCCGCGGCCGCCGGTCGGTGCCCGGGAGCCGGGCGGGCCGGTCTTCGCGTTCCTGTGGTCGTTCGGTGATCGGCTCGCGGAGGTCGAGCGGTCGATGCTGGACGAGGTCGTCCCGCTGTTCGGCCCGGACGCGCTGGCTCTGGCGACGCTGGAGGCGGAGAACGACTTCCCGGCGCTGCCCGTCCGGACGGGTGACGGCCACGTCGTCGTCATCGCCTCCCGCGAGGTGGAGCTTCCCGGCGGCGTGCCGGAGCCGCAGGTGCTGCGGCTGGCGCCGACGGGCCGGTCCGCGCTGCGCTGAATTGGTTGGCCCGGTCACCGTCCGGTCTGCTGGGGTGGGCGGGTGGACGGTCATCTGCAGGGCGCGGACCTGGCCCGCGCGTACTTCGACGATCTCGTGCGGCCGCTGCTGGACGCGCACTTCCCCGGCGTCCCGTACGCGGCGGCGCGGCTCGGGTCCGGTTCGGACGTGCTGGGGTTCGACGACGCCACGAGCCGAGACCACGACTGGGGCTGCCGCCTGACGCTGCTGCTGGACGACGCGGCGGCGGGCGCGGTCCCGGATGTGACGGCGATGCTGGAGCGGGAACTGCCGGACCGGTACGGCGGCCGCCCCGTGCGGTTCCCGGTCACCTGGGACCAGGCGGCGACGCACAAGGTGGAGGTCTCGACCGTCGCCGCGTTCTGCCGGTTCCGGCTGGGCGTCGACCCGACCGGCGGGCTGTCGGTGCTCGACTGGCTGTGCCTGGTGGGGCAGTGCGTCCTGGAGGTGACGGCGGGGCCGGTGTTCGCGGACGGGACGGCGTCGCTGGCCGGGATCCGCGAGATGCTCCGCCGCTATCCGCCGGACGTCGAGCGGTACGTCCTGGCGGCGTGGTGGCGGCGCGCGTCCCAGTGGATGCCGATCATCGGGCGGGCGGCCGAGCGCGGGGACGAGTCGGGGTCGCGGATCCTCGCCGCGCGGGTCGCGGAGGATCTGATCCGGCTGGCTTTCACGCTGTCGGGCGAGTGGGCGCCGTACGGGAAATGGCGCGGTACGGCCTTCAAGGAACTGCCCGTAGCGCGACGTTTGGCGGCCCCGCTCGATGTCGCGGTGGCCGCGCCGGAATGGCGGGAAAGGGAGGCGGCATTGGCTGAGGCCGCCGAGATCCTGCTGGACGTCCAGCGCGAGCGGGGTCTCCCGGCCCCCGGCAAGGCCGTCGTCCAGTTCTGGGACCGCCCGTACCGGACGGTGGATGACGCGGTCGCCGCCGAGCTGGCCGCCGGTATCACCGATCCCGAGGTCGCCGCGCTGCCGCCGTACGTCGGGTCCGTCGAGCAGTGGGTCGACAGCGTGGACGTCCTCGCCCATGCCGATCGCCGCGCCGCCCTCCAGGTCGCGTACCGCACGTGGATCGGCGGCGGTTAGGAGAGCCGGAGCGCGAGGAAGAAGTCGACGCGGTCCTCCAGCCGGGCGAGATCGCGGCCGGTGAGGTCCTGGATGCGCTGGATCCGGTACCGGACGGAATTGACGTGCAGATGCAGTTGTTCGGCGCACCGCGTCCATGACCCGGAGTTCTGCAGGAACGTCTCCAGGGTGCGGATCAGGTCGGCCTTGTGCACCTGGTCGTATCTGCGCAGCGGGTCGAGCAGCCGCACCTTGAACATCTGCCGGACGTCCTCCGGAACGGTCGCCAGCAGCAGGACGTGCGTGGCGAGTTCGTCGTGCCGGACGACGCACACCGGGTCGGTGCGGCCGGAGGCGAGCCGCCGCGCGTAGCGGGCCTCGTCCACGGCTCCCCGCAGTTCGCGGGCCCCGACGACGTCGCTGACGCCGACCGCGATCCCGGCGCCCGCCAGGCCCGGCGCGAGCGCGGCCAGCGCGGTCCGGACCGACGCGGCGACGTCCGGCACCGGCCCGCCGACCGCGGGACCGGCGGCGGACCAACGGCCGTCGGGCACCGGGACGAGCGCGATGGCCTCCTCGTCCAGCAGCCCCACGACGGGACGCGGGACGGGCATGACCTCGCCGAGGACGGACCGCAGCTCGCCGGGCCGCAGCGTCCCGCGCCCGGCGGCGGCGACCGCGACGTAGGAGGCGTGCGGGTCGAGCCCGGCCAGCTCCAGCCGCGGCAGGATCTCGTCGGCCGCCGCGGCGGACACCACCAGCCGGACGAGCTCCTGCGCGAGCCGCCCCTCGGCGCTGAGCCGGTCGTCCAGCCGGGCCCGTTCGAGCGCGGCGATCGCGGCGAGCTCGGTGGTGAGGGCGCGGCGCTCGGCGGGCCAGTCGGCGTGGTCGCCCTCGCAGGCGACGAACCAGTCCGCGACGCGGGAGGTGGTGTCCTCCGCCACCGGGAAGATCGTCACGCCGGCGGCGGCCAGGTGGTGCGGGAGCCGCGGCGCGGTGAGGAAGGCGCGGGCCAGCGCGGCGCCGTCGGGGGCGCCGGGCGGTCCGGCGACGACGCGTCCGGTTGCGGTCAGCACCCAGCAGCGCATCCCGAGGTCGCGGCCGACGAGGTCGAGGACGGCGCCGAGGCCGGCGCCCTCGCTCATCGCGGCGACGAGCCGGCGGTGCCGGTCCAGGACGGCGGTGAGGTCGGCGGCGCGCGCGCCGGACAGGTGCCTGACGACCTCCTCGGTGACCGTCGCGAACGCCACGTCCTCCGGGACCTTGAACAGCGGGATGCGGTGCCGGCGGCACGCGTCGACGAGATCGTCGGGGATGGTGCCCCTGGCGAGGTCCCAGGCCGCCAGCGCGGACACCCCGGCCTCGGCGAGCGCGCGCACGAACACCTCGGAGTCGGCCGGTCCGGACCGCCAGACCAGGCCGGTCAGCACCAGCTCCTTGCCGCCGAGGTACCGCCCGGGTTCCAGCAGGTCGGTGGTGACCACCCAGGTGATCACCCGGTCCAGCAGGTCGCCGCCGGTGACGACCTCCAGCCGCAGCTCCGGCATGTCGAGCAGCGCGCGCAGCTTCATAGAACCAGTTAACCCACCGTTCGGCGGGCCGGGTGTCAACGGTCCGGGGCCGCGATTGGAGCAACGCACGAAAACACCGGCGTGAGCGGGGTCACAGTTCGGACGTCCTGTCCCTTCACCCCGTCCCCGGTTGCCGTATCTACTGGCGGCAATGACTCGGACGGAACGACGCACACGCGAACGACGGGGAAGGGAGGCGCCGGTGGGGGAACGGCTCGACGTCACGGAGGGCGGGCTGCTGGCGTGCTGCGCGTCCCGCCGCTGGGCGGCCGAGGTCGCGGCCGGACGGCCTTACGCGGATCTCGCGGAGCTCCGGGCCGCCTCGGCGGCGGCGCTCGCGAGCCTGGACTGGGCCGATGTCGAGGAGGCGCTCGCCGCGCATCCCCGGATCGGCGACCGGGTGCGCGGCGAGGGGCGGGAGGCGGCGTGGTCGCGGGGCGAGCAGTCCGGGATGGACGCGGCGGCGGCGGAGCTGCGGGCGGCGCTGGTGGAGGGCAACCGGGCCTACGAGGAGCGGTTCGGGCACGTCTTCCTCATCTGCGCCACCGGCCTGAGCGCCGCCGAGATGCTCGCCGCGCTGCGCGACCGCCTGGGCGGCGACGCCGAGGCGGAGCGGGCGGCCGTCCGGACGGAGCTGGCGAAGATCGTCGACCTGCGGCTGGCCAGGCTCGCCGGCGGACCGGAGGGGGAGCGATGAGCCTGTCGACGCATGTGCTGGACGCGGCGAAGGGCCTGCCGGCGGCGGGGGTCGCGGTCAGGCTCGACCGGCGGGAGCCGGACGGGACGTGGACGCCGGTCGCCGCGGCCCGCACCGACGCCGACGGCCGGATCAAGGAGTGGGGCGCCGAGCCGGGCGCGGGCGTGCACCGGCTGACGTTCGACACGGCCGGGCTGTCCGACTTCTACCCGGAGGTCACCGTCGCGTTCACGATCGACGACGCCGGCCGGCACTACCACGTCCCGCTGCTGCTGAGCCCGTTCGCCTACTCGACCTACCGAGGGAGCTAGCCCGATGGCCATCGTTCTCGGCCCGAACCGCTACGGGAAGGCGGAGGTCCGCGTCGTCCGCGTCACCCGGGACGGCGGGACGCACCGCATCCGGGACCTGAACGTCGGGGTGTTCCTGTCCGGCGACATGGACGACGTGCACCTGACCGGCGACAACTCCGCCGTGCTGACGACGGACACGCAGAAGAACACCGTGTTCGCGTTCGCGAAGAAGTACGGGATCGGGGAGCCGGAGGAGTTCGGGCTGCTGCTGGCGCGGCATTTCGTGGACTCGCAGCCGACCGTCCACCACGCCCGCGTGCGGATCGAGGAGTACGCGTGGGACCGGATCACCGGCCCGCACTCGTTCGTCCGGGGCGGGACGGAGGTCCGGACGGCGCTGGTGCACAGCGACGGCTCGGACGGCGCCGAGTCGGTGGTGTCCGGCCTGACGGACCTGACCGTCCTGAACTCCACCGGCAGCGAGTTCCACGGGTTCGTCCAGGACGAGTTCACGACCCTTGAACCGACCGATGACCGCATCCTCGCGACGGCGGTGACGGCGCAGTGGCGGCATCGCGGTACCGGCTCGGACTGGGACGGGTCGTACGCGGCCGCCCGCGCTGCCCTGCTGGACGCGTTCGCGACGACGCACAGCCTGTCGCTGCAGCAGACGCTCTACGCGATGGGCCGCCGCGTGCTGGAGGAGCGGCCGGAGCTGTGCGAGGTGCGGCTGTCGATGCCGAACAAGCACCACTTCCTGGTCGACCTGGAGCCCTTCGGGATGGACAACGACAACGAGGTCTACTTCGCGGCGGACCGCCCGTACGGGCTGATCGAGGGCACCGTGCTCACCGACGACGCCCCGGACGCCCCGTCCGCGTGGCAGTGAGGAGACGGCATGGAGTTCCTGCGCCCGGCGACCTGGGCGGACGCCCTGGCCGCGAAGCGCGAGACGCCGGCGGCGCTGCCGATCCAGGGCGGCACCGACGTCATGGTGGAGATCAACTTCGACGTGCACCGGCCGGCGGCGCTGCTGGACCTGAACCGGGTCCTGGAGCTGGCCGAGTGGGACGAGGCGGACGGCCGCATCCGGATCGGCGCCGGCGTCCCGTACGCGCGGGTGATCCGCGAGCTGGGGGACCGGCTGCCGGGCCTGGCCCAGGCGTCCCGGACGATCGGTTCCCCGCAGATCCGCAACCGCGGCTCGATCGGCGGCAACCTCGGGGCCGCGTCGCCTGCGGGCGACAGCCATCCGCCGCTGCTGGCGGGGGACGCGGTGATCGAGGTGGAGTCGGCGGAGCGCGGCGTCCGGATGATCCCGGCGACGGAGTTCTACCTGGGCGTGAAGCGGAACGCGCTGGAGCCGGACGAGCTGATCCGCGCGGTCTGGACCGCTCCCGCGCCCGGCCCGCAGTACTTCTCCAAGATCGGCACGCGGAACGCGATGGTGATCGCGGTGTGCTCGTTCGCGGTCGCGCTGCATCCCCGCGAGCGCCGCGTCGGCACCGGCGTCGGCTCCGCCGCCCCCACGCCGCGCCGCGCCACCGCCGCCGAGGAGTTCATCTCCGGCGAGCTCGACTGGGACGGCCGCGGTCCGCTGCCCGACGCGGCGGCGCGGCGGTTCGGTGAGCTGGTCCGCGAGGCCGCCGCGCCGATCGACGACGTGCGCGGCACCGCCGGCTACCGCAGGCACGCCCTGGCGGTGATGGCGCGCCGCACGCTGACCTGGGCCTGGAACGAGCACCGCGCGAAGCGAAGGGAGGCGTCCTGATGCGCGTCAACGTCACCGTCAACGGCTCGCAGGAGACCGTCGACGATGTGTGGGAGGGCGAGAGCCTGCTCTACATGCTGCGGGAGCGGATGGGGCTCCCCGGTTCGAAGAACGCCTGCGAGCAGGGCGAATGCGGCTCCTGCACGGTCTATCTGGACGGCGTCCCGGCCTGCGCGTGCCTGGTCGCGGCGGGCCAGGTCGAGGGGCGCGAGGTCCGCACCGTCGAGGGACTGGCGGAGGGGCAGCCGGGCGACGAGCGGCTCGACCCCGTGCAGCAGGCGTTCCTGGAGACGGGCGCGGTCCAGTGTGGGTTCTGCACGCCCGGCCTGATCGTCCAGTCCCACGACCTGATCGCACGCAACCCCGCGCCGTCCGACGCCGAGATCCGCGAGGCGCTGGCCGGCAACCTGTGCCGCTGCACCGGCTACGAGAAGATCCTCGACGCGGTGCGGCTGGCGGCCCGGCGAAAGGCTGCACTCACGTGACGACCATCATCGAGAACGCGCACGTCGTGACCGTGTCCGGGGACGAGCACCCCGGCGGGCACCTCGTGATCGAGGGCGACCGGATCACCGCCGTCGGCGCCGGCCCCGCCCCGCGGGTCGCGGGCGCCGACCGGATCGACGGGACCGGCTGCCTCGCCACCCCCGGCCTCGTCAACGCGCACCACCACCTGTACCAGTGGGCGAGCCAGGGCCTCGCGACCGACAGCACGCTGTTCGAATGGCTCACCACGCTCTACAAGCCGTGGTCGAAGATGGACGCCGAGGTCGTCGCGGGCGCCGCGAGCGCCGGGCTCGGCTGGCTCGCCAAGTCCGGCTGCACGACCGCGTCCGACCACCACTACCTGTTCCCGCGCGGGCGCGGCGACCTGTTCGCCGCGGAGATCGAGGCGGCCGCGGAGCTGGGCGTCCGGTTCCAGCCGTGCCGCGGCTCGATGGACCGGGGCGCGTCGCAGGGCGGCCTCCCGCCGGACGAGGTCGTCGAGGACCTCGACACGATCCTCACCGAGACCGCGGCGGCCATCGACCGCCACCACGACGCCTCGTTCGGCTCGATGCTGCGGATCTCGGTCGCGCCGTGCTCGCCGTTCTCCGTCACCCGCGACCTGCTCGTCCGGTCCGCCGAACTGGCGCGCGAGAAGGGCGTCCGGCTGCACACCCACCTCGCCGAGACCCTCGACGAGGAGGAGCACACCACCGAGCACTTCGGCATGACCCCGACCGAGTACCTCGACTCGATCGGCTGGCTCGGCCCGGACGTGTGGCTCGCGCACTGCGTCCACCTGCACGACACCGACATCAAGCGGCTCGCCGAGACCGGCACCGGCACCGCGCACTGCCCGAGCTCCAACGCCCGGCTCGGCGCCGGCATCGCCCGCGTCGCGCACCTGCTGGAGGCGGGCGCGACGGTCGGGCTGGGCGTGGACGGGTCGGCGTCGGCGGAGCTCGTCCCGCTCGCCGGGGAGATCCGGCAGGCGGTCTACATGCAGCGCGCCCGCTACGGCCCGGACGCGCTGACCGCCCGGCAGGCGCTGGAGATGGCGACCCTCGGCGGCGCCCGCTGCCTCGGCCGCGAGGACGAGATCGGCACCCTCGAACCCGGCAAGCTCGCCGACGTCGCGCTGTGGCGGGTCGACGGGTTCCACGCCGCCGTCGACGATCCGGTGGTCGCGTTCGCGTTCGGCGGCACCCCGCCGCTGGAGCGGCTGCTCGTCGGCGGCCGGACCATCGTCGCCGGCGACACGCTCGTCTCCGTCCCGCAGGACGTGGTCGGGCGGCGCGGCGCCGACGCGCACCGGCGCCTCATGCGGCTCGCGGAGGAGGTCCTCTAGATGGCGTCTCCGGTCAGGACACCCGGCCATGTCGCCGCCCCGGGGGACGGCGGCGTCGGCGACAGCCCGCTGCGCCCCGACGGCGCCCTCAAGGTCGCCGGCGAGTTCGCGTACGCGTCCGACCTGTGGATGGACGGGATGCTGTGGGGCGCGACGCTGCGCAGCCCGCACCCGCGCGCCCGCATCCGCGCGATCGACATCGGCCCCGCGCTGGCGGTGCCGGGCGTGCACGCCGTCCTCACCCACGAGGACGTCCCCGGCAAGAAGGTGTACGGGGAGGACCACACGGAGGACCAGCCCGTCCTCGCGATCGGCGAGGTCCGGCACCAGGGCGAGCCGGTGGCGGTCGTCGCCGCCGACCATCCGGAGACCGCGCGGCGCGCCATGGAGCGCATCGCCGTCGACTACGAGGTGCTGGAGCCGATCACCGACCCGCGCGCGGTGATCGCCGACCCGGAGGGGCTGAAGGTGCAGCCGCTCGGCGGCATCACCCGGTACCAGCCGGTCCGGGTCGGGGACGTCGACGCCGCGCGCGCTCAGGCCGAGGTCGTGGTGGCGGAGGAGTTCGAGGTCGGCATCCAGGACCAGGCGTTCCTCGGACCGGAGGCGGGACTGGCGGTCCCGGCCGAGGACGGCGGCGTCGACCTGTACGTGTCCACGCAGTGGATCCACAACGACCTGGCGCAGATCGCGCCGTGCCTCGGCCTGGACGAGTCACAGGTGCACATGACCCTCGCCGGGGTCGGCGGCGCGTTCGGCGGCCGCGAGGACCTCTCGGTGCAGATCCACGCGGCGATGCTCGCGCTGCACACCGGCAGGCCGGTGAAGATGTCGTACAACCGGTACGAGTCGTTCTTCGGGCACGTCCACCGGCATCCCGCGTTCATGCGGTACGAGTACGGCGCCACGGCGGACGGGAAGCTCGTCTACGCCGACGTCGAGATCATCCTGGACGGCGGCGCGTACACCTCGTCCACGCGGAACGTCACGGGGAACGCCGCGTCGCTCGGCGTCGGCCCGTACGAGATCCCGAACATCAGGATCGACGCGTACGGGGTCTACACCAACAACCCGCCGTGCGGCGCGATGCGCGGGTTCGGCGCGGTGCAGGCGTGCTTCGCCTACGAGTCGATGATGGACAGGCTCGGCGCGGCCTGCGGGCTGGGCCCGCTGGAGATCCGCCGCCGCAACGCCGTCTCGCAGGGGTCGCGGCTCGCGACGGGGCAGGTCATCGAGTCGCCGGCGCCGCTCGCGGAGATGCTGACGCGGCTGGAGGCCATGCCGATGCCGCCCGCGTGCGACCCGTCCGACCTCCGGAACCTGCCGGGCGGCGCGTCCCAGACCACGCACGGCGAGGGCGTGGTGCGCGGCGTCGGCTACGGCGTCGGCATCAAGAACATCTGCTTCTCCGAGGGCTTCGACGACCTGTCCACCGCCCGCGTCCGGCTGGAGGTCATCGGCGGCGAGCCGACCGCGCTCGTGCACACCGCCGCCGCCGAGGTCGGCCAGGGGCTCGTCACCGTCCAGGCGCAGATCGCACGGACGGAGCTCGGCGTCCAGAAGGTCACCATCGCCCCGGCGGACGACCGGGTCGGCGACGCCGGCTCGTCCAGCGCGTCCCGCCAGTCGTACATGTCCGGCGGCGCCGTCAAGACCGCCTGCGAGGCCGTCCGCGCCGAGCTGCTCGCGCGCGCCGCCCGCCGCTACGGGCACGGCGACCTCTCCATCGCCGGCGGGAAGATCGTCTCGCGGGCGGCCGGGGTGCTCGGCGGCATCGAGGACGTCCTCGGCGGCGACGCCATCGAGGAGACCCGCGAGTACCACCACCGGCCCACCACCGCCATGGACCCGGTCACCGGGCAGGGCACCACCCACACCCAGCTCGCGCTGTGCGTGCACCGCGCCGTCGTCGACGTGGACGTGGACCTCGGCCTGGTCAAGGTGGTCGAGATGGCCGCCGTCCAGGACGTCGGCAGGATCCTCAACCGGCTGTCGCTGGAGGGCCAGATCCACGGCGGCTCCGCGCAGGGCCTCGGCCTCGCCGTGATGGAGGAGATCGTCGTGTCCGGCGGCGTCGTCCGCAACCCGTCCTTCACCGACTACCTCATCCCGACCATCCTCGACATGCCGCCGATGCGGCTCGACATCCTCGAATACCCCGACCCGGACGCCCCCTACGGGCTCCGCGGCGCCGGGGAGCCGCCCACGCTGTCCTCCACGCCCGCGATCGTCGCGGCCGTCCGCGACGCCACGGGCCGGGCGCTCACCCGCGTGCCGATCCGCCCGGAGCACGTGTCCCTACCGACCTCCTGCGGGGAGCCCGCGCCCTCCGGCGTCCAGGAGACCTCCGGCTAGCGACCGGTCGGCAGGGGGCGGCCCGCGCTCCGTTCTCGGGGGACGGCGCGGGCGGCCCGCCCCACAACCGCACCAGATCGGCGAACGGGCGGCCCGGCGGGCCGGTCCGGTGGTCGATCACGCCCCCGTGCTCGCCCGGGGGCGGCCCCGGACCCCGGAAAGAGGGGATGCACCGTGACCGAGACCCGAGAGAGGCTTCCGGAGAAGCCGCCCGCCCCCGGCCGTTCCGCGCTCGACCGCCTCTTCGACCTGCGCGGGCGGGGCACGACCGTCGCCCGCGAGGCGCGCGGCGGGCTCACCACCTTCGTCGCGATGGCCTACCTGGTCATCCTCATCCCGCTGATCATCGGTGACGCGAAGGACGTCACCGGCGCCACCCTGGACCCGGCGCAGCTCACCACCATGGTCGCGCTGTCGGCCGGGCTGTCCACGCTGCTGATGGGCCTGGTCGGCAACGCGCCGCTGGCGATGGCGGCCGGGCTCGGCGTCACCCCGATCGTGGTGTTCCAGGCGGCGCCGCACATGACCTGGCCGCAGGCGATGGGCCTGGTCGTGCTGGAGGGCGCGGTGATCGTGCTGTTCGCGCTCACCGGGATCCGGCAGCTGATCATGGACGCGATCCCGCTGGCGATCAAGCAGGCGATCGGCGTCGGGATCGGCGCGTTCATCGCGCTGATCGGGCTGGTGGACGCCGGTTTCGTCGGCCACCACGACACCGCGTCCACGCCCGTCCAGCTCGGCGTGTTCGGGCAGCTCGTCGGCTGGCCGGTGCTGGTGTTCTGCGCCGGCCTGGTGCTGACGCTCGTGCTGTTCGTCCGCAGGGTGCCGGGCGCGATCCTCATCGGCATCGTCGCCGCGACCGTGTTCGCCGTCGTCGTCGACAAGGTCGCGAAGGTGGACCCGAAGTCCTGGGGCGCGGTCGAGCCGAAGCTGCCGCACTCGGTCGTCGCGACGCCCGACTTCGGGCTGCTGTTCAAGGTCGACCTGTTCGGCGGGTTCGGCCGGGCCGGCGCCGTCACCGCGACCGTGGTGCTCTTCACGCTGGTGCTGTCCGGGTTCTTCGACGCGATGGGGACGATCCTCGGCGTCTGCGAGGAGGCCGGGATGACCGACGAGAACGGCCGGCTCCCGGGCCTCGGCCGCATCCTCACCGTGGACGGGTTCGGCGCGATCGTCGGCGGCGGCGTGAACGGGTCAGCGAACACGGCGGTCGTGGAGTCGGCCGCGGGCGTCGCCGAGGGCGCCCGCACCGGACTCGCGAGCGTCGTCACCGGCCTGCTGCTCACCGCGCTGATCTTCCTGACGCCGCTCGCCGGGGTCGTCCCGGTCGGCGCCGCCGCGCCCGCGCTGGTCGTGGTCGGCGCGCTGATGATGGCGCACGCCCGCAAGATCGACTGGGCCGACCTGGAGATCGCGATCCCGGCGTTCCTGACGATCGTGCTGATGCCGTTCACCTACTCGATCACGGTCGGCGTCGCCGCCGGCGTGCTCGTCCACACCCTGTTGAAGGTGGCGCGCGGGAGGTTCGCGGAGATCCACTGGCTGCTGTATCCGCTGTCGCTGGTCTTCGTCGCCTACTTCGCGCTCCATCCGATCGAGGAAGCCCTCGGGATCGGTTGAGGCCGCGAGAGGAGAGACGAGGAACATGGCAGCCGGAAGAGCCACCGGAGTTCGAAGGAGGCCGCGTGATGAGCCGTGAGTGGGCCGTCAACTGCTCGATCCTGTTCACCGACCTGCCGCTGCCGGAGCGGCCCGCCGCCGCGAAGGACGCCGGGTTCGACGCCGTCGAGTTCTGGTGGCCGTGGCCGGGCGTGCCCGTGCCGACCGCGTCGCAGGAGGACGCGTTCTGCCAGGCCGTCGAGGACGCGGGCGTCCGGCTCATCGCCCTGAACCTGTACGCGGGCGACATGCCGGCGGGGGAGCGGGGCGTGCTGTCGGACCCGGCGCGCGCCGCCGAGTTCCGCGCGAGCGTGGACGTCACCGCCCGCATCGCCGAGCGGACGGGCGTCCGGATGTTCAACGCGCTCTACGGGCAGCGCCTCGACGGCGTCGCCGCGTCCGAGCAGGACCGCGTCGCCGTCCAGAACCTCGCCCACGCCGCCCGCGAGGTCGGCGCGTTCGGCGGGACGCTGCTCATCGAGCCGCTCGCGCGCGGCCTGAACGGCGCCTACCCGCTGGAGACCGCCGCCGACGCGATCGCCGTCGTCGAGCGCGCCCGCGCGGCCGGGGCCGCGAACGTCAGGTTCCTGCTCGACACGTTCCACCTGGTCAGCAACGGCGACGACGTGGCGGGGGCCGCCCGCCGGTACGCCGCCGACATCGGCCACGTGCAGATCGCCGACGCCCCCGGCCGCGGCCGCCCCGGCACCGGCGGGATCGACTTCGGCGCGCTGTTCGCCCTCCTCGACGAGATCGGCTACACGGGCCGGATCGCCCTGGAGTACGTGGATCCGCGGCCCGACTTCGCATGGATGGAGAAACATCGCACATGAGCACGATCGGATTCATCGGCCTCGGTGTCATGGGCTCCCCGATGGCGGTCCACCTGGTCCGCGCGGGCCACGATGTGACCGGCTACGACGTCGTCCCGAAGGGCGTGGACGCGCTGGTCGCCGCGGGCGGGTCGGCGGCGTCCGGGGTGCCCGGCGCGGTCGCCGGCGCCGAGGTCGTCGCCACGATGCTGCCGCAGGACGAGCACGTCGAGGCCGTGTACTTCGGCCCGGACGGCGTCCTGGAGAACGCCGCGCCCGGCGCGCTGTGCGTCGACTTCTCCACGGTCCGCCCGGAGACGTCCGCCAGGGTCGCCGAGGCGGGCCGCGAGCGCGGGCTGCGGGTGCTGGACGCGCCGGTCAGCGGCGGCGAGCGGGGCGCGCGGGACGCCGTCCTGTCGATCATGGTCGGCGGGGACGAGGCGGACGTCGCCGCCGCCGCGCCGGTGTTCGAGGCGGTCGGCGCGACCGTCGAGCGGGTCGGCGGCAGCGGCGCCGGGCAGTACGTCAAGGCCGCCAACCAGCTCGTCGTCGGCGGCACGTACGCGCTGGTCGCCGAGGCGATCGTGCTGATGGAGGCGGCCGGCGTGGACGCCCGCGCCGGCCTCGAGGTGATCGCCGGCGGGCTCGCCGCCAGCCGGGTCCTCGACCTCAAGCGCGCGTCGATGCTGGCCCGCGAGTTCGCCCCCGGCTTCCGCATCGACCTGCACCACAAGGACATGGGCATCGCGACCGCCGCCGCCCGCTCCGCCGGCGTGGCGCTGCCGATGACGGGCATGGTCGCCCAGCTCGTCGCCGCCGCCCGCGCGAAGGGCTACGGCTCACTGGACCACTCCGCGCTGCTGAAGGTCGTCGAGGACCTCTCCGGCCGCCCGGCCCGCCCCGATTCCGGTCCCACCGCCGCCTGACCCCGAAAGGAGACACGGACATGCCGAAGATGCCCGTCATGCGAGCGGTGGTCGAGGTCCTCAAGTCCGAGGGCGTGGACGTCGTCTACGGCTGCCCCGGCGCCGCGATCCTGCCGCTCTACAAGGCGATGGAGGAGGACGGCGGGATCGCGCACCTGATCGTCCGGCACGAGGAGGGCGCGGCGCACATGGCCGACGGCTGGTCCCGCACGACCGGCGGCGTCGGCGTCGCGATCGGCACCTCCGGGCCCGCCGGCACCAACATGATCACTGGCCTGTACACCGCGCACGCCGACTCCGTCCCGATCCTGTGCGTCACTGGGCAGGCCGCGTCGGACCGGCTGCACCAGGAGGCGTTCCAGGCCGTCGACATCGTGTCGGTCGCCGAGCCCGTCACCAAGTGGGCGGTGCAGGTGAAGGAGGCCGCGCAGGCGCCGTGGATCTTCCGGGAGGCGTTCCGGACCGCGCGCAGCGGCCGCCCCGGGCCCGTCCTGATCGACCTGCCGGTCGACGTGCAGCAGGAGATGATCGAGTGGGACGCCGCGATCGACGCGCCGCTGCCGGTCGCGGCGGTCGAACCGCACCTCCCGCGCGTCGAGAAGGCCCTCGACCTGCTGCTGGCCGCCGAGCGCCCGCTGATCCTCGCGGGCGGCGGCGTGATCCTCGCCGACGCGCACGCCGAGCTGGTCGAGCTGGCCGAACTGCTGCAGGTGCCCGTCCAGGCCACGCTGATGGGCAAGGGCGCGATGGACGAGGACCACCCGCTGTACGCGGGGATGACCGGCGTGCAGACCTCGCAGCGGTACGGCAACGCCTCCTTCCTCGAATCGGACCTCGTGCTGGCGCTGGGCGCCCGGTTCGGCGACCGGCACACCGGGCGGCTCGACGTCTACCGCGCGGGGCGGACGTTCATCCACGTCGACATCGAGCCCACCCAGATCGGGAAGGTGTTCGGCCCGGACCTCGGGATCGTGTCCGACACCCGGCTGTTCCTCCGCGCGCTGCTCGGCCTGGCGCGCGAGCGCGGCGCGGGCCGTCCGGCCGGGGAGTGGGCGGCGCGCGTCCGCGAGCTGAAGGCGACGCTGACCCGGCGCGACGACTTCGACGCCGTCCCGATCAAGGCGCCCCGCGTCTACAAGGAGATCAACGAGTTCTACGGCCCCGACACCTACTTCGTCACCGCGATCGGGCTGTACCAGATCTGGGGCGGGCAGCACCAGAAGGCGCCGAAGCCCCGGCACTACCAGGTGTGCGGGCAGGCCGGCCCGCTCGGCTGGGAGATCCCCGCCGCGATCGGCGTGAAGACGGCCCTCGCCCGCACCGAACCGGACGCGGAGGTCGTCGGGATCGTCGGCGACTACTCGTTCCAGTTCCTCGTGGAGGAGCTCGCGGTGGCCGCGCAGTACGACGTGCCGTTCGTGATCGTCATGCTGAACAACGAGTACCTCGGCCTGATCCGCATGGCGGAGGACCACGGCGGCTATGACATGAACTACCAGGTCGATTTGCGCTACGACGAGCACGGCACCGACAACGTCAAGATCATGGAGGCGTACGGCTGCGCGGGCCGCCGGGTGCGGGAGCCCGATGAGATCCGGCCCGCGCTGGAGTGGGCGCGCAAGGAGGCCGCCCGCACGTCAAGGCCGGTGCTGGTCGAGATCATGATCGAGCGGGAGGCCGACACCGCCAACGGCGTGCGGATCGACGACGTCCGCGAGTACGAGCCCGTCCCATGACCGTCCCGTAACCGTCCGACCCGTCCCGTAACCGTCCGAGCCCGTCCGGCGCCGCGTCCGCCGCCGGCGGATCCGCCTCGAGAGGAGCCGCGTGACCTACGACCTGGTGATCCGCACCGGGCGGGCCGTCCTGCCGGACGGCGAGCGCCCCGCCGCCGTCGCCGTCGCGGGCGGCC
>NZ_JBEYYT010000211.1:0-15984 GCF_040645715.1 Spirillospora sp. NPDC046719
CGGGGGCGGGGTGGGGGGGGGGGGCGCCCCCCCCGCGCTCCTCGCTGGGCCGCCGCATAGCCTGGATTCATGGACGGTAACCACCTTGGCGATTTCCTGCGCGCGCGCCGCGACGGCCTGCGTCCAGAGGACGTCGGCATGGCGAGCTACGGCGCCCGCAGGGTGGCGGGGCTGCGCCGCGAGGAGGTCGCCGTCCTGGCCGGCGTGAACGCCGACTACTACACCCGCCTGGAGCAGGGACGGGAGCGCAACCCCTCACCCCAGGTGCTCGATGCCCTCGGCCGCGCCCTGCACCTCGACGCGGACGCCCGAGCGCACCTGTTCCGGCTGGCCGGGACGGCCCCGGAACTCCGGCCCTCCGCCCGTCCGGCCGAGCAGGTCAGCCCGGCGCTGCGCCAGCTGATGGACGGCTACCCCGGTGCCCCGGCGTTCGTCATGAACCGGACCCTGGACGTTCTCGCAGCCAACGCCCTGGCCGACGCCCTCTACGCGCCGTTCGAACCGGCCGACAACCTGGCCCGCATGACCTTCCTGGACCCCGCGGGCCGGACGTTCTACACCGACTGGGACCGGGCCGCGCAGGCCGCCGTCGCCAACCTGCGCCAGGCCGCCGGCTTCGACCCCGACGACCCGCGGCTGCGCGAGCTCGTCGGCGCCCTCACCGAGCACAGTGCGGACTTCACCCGCCTCTGGAACTCCCACACCGTGCGCGGCAAGACCCGGGACGCCAAGAACTTCCTCCACCCCGACGTCGGTGCTCTCACGCTCACCTACCAGGCCTTCGACGTCCGCGACGCCCCTGGCCAACAGCTCGTCATCTACCACGCCGAGCCGGGCAGCCCCAGCGCGCAGTCCCTCGAACTCCTCGGCACCGTCCACGCCACCCGTCGCCAGGCGGCCTCCCGCTTCCATCACTGAGCAGCCCCCGAGCGTCTGAAGGCGCCGCCTGGAGGGACGCGGATGGTTCAGGCCGGGATGGTGGCAGGAGCAGGGACCAGCCGTCGGTCGGTCGATTCGCGCAGCCACACTGCCGTGGTGAGAGCGGCGGCCAGGGCCGCGCACCCGCAGATGACCAGCCCCAGCGAGTACCCGTGCGAGAGCGCGCGGAGCGCGGCGGGCGCGGCTCCGGGGATGGACAGCACGGCGAACGGGCCGCCGGCGGACGCGGCGTGGTCGGCGGCCGCCGCCGTACCGGGGTCGAGGCCCGCCAGGCGGTGGGGGAGGTCGGAGCCGGCGGCGCCGAGCGCCACGGCGCTGACGATCGTGGGCCCGATGCACATGCCGAAGTCCCGGGCGGTGCTGATCGCGGCGCTCGCCATGCCGGTGGCCGAGAGCGGGACCGCCGAGATCGCGGCCGAGGTCATGGCCGACACCACGAACAGGAAGCCGACGCCTTCCAGCAGGAGCGGCCCGACGTGCGCCCCGAGGGAGGAGGTCGTGACCGGGACGGCGGCCAGCCAGAACTCGCCCGCGGCCAGGAGGAGGAGGCCGCCGGTGACCAGCCTGCGGGCGCCGAAGCGCCGCATGGCCTTGGGCAGCCCGGGGCCGAGGACGCACGGCACGCCCTGCAGCACGATGAAGAACGCCGCGGCGGCGATGCCCGTCTTGTGTTGCAGGGCGCCGGTCCGGATGCTCAGCACGTAGACGCTGCCGAGGAAGGAGAACATGCCGATGACGGCGGCGAGCGCGGCGGCGCTGAAGGCGGGGACGCGGAACACGGCCAGGTTCAGCATCGGCGCCGGCACCCGGCTCTCGATCACCACGAACGCCGCCAGGCCGGCGGCCCCGACAACCAGCATGATGATCACTGGGGTGGACCAGCTGCTCCCGGCGCCCTGCACGATCCCGTAGAGCAGGCAGAACAGGCCGACCGCGATGCTGCTCTGCCCCGCCCAGTCCAGCGACCGGCCCTCGGGCTGGCGGGACTCGCCGGCCAGCAGCGCCGTCGCGAGCATGCTGAGCACGGCCAGCGGAGCGATCGCGTAGAACGACGCGTGCCAGGAGGCGTTCTCGCTGAGCGCGCCGCTGATGATCACGCCGAGCACGGTGCCGATCGACATCGACAGGGTCCACAGGGCGACGCCGCGGGACCGCTCGTCGTCGTCGCGGGCACTGGCGACGGCGATGGCCAGCGACGTCGGGATGAGCGCGCCCGCGCCGATCCCCGAGATCGCCTGCCCGGCCCACAGCAGGTGCACGCTGTGCGCCGAGCCGGCCACCAGGGAACCGGCGCCCAGCAGCGCCGTGCCGGCCAGCAGGACCCGGCGGCGGCCGAGCAGGTCGCCCAGGACGCCGAAGCTGAGCTCCAGGATCGCCGTCGGCAGCAGGAACGCCGACGTCACCCACGCCAGGCCGACTCCGGTCGCGTGCAGTGACGTCTGGATCTCGCCGTTGACGGGGGCGGGAGTCACGTTGGCGATCTGCGCCAGCATGATCGCGAAGCAGGCGGCGGCGAGCGTGCCGCCGGCCGACCGGGGTGGTTTCGACATGGCCGCCATCATGTGGCCGCCGTCATGCGTTGTGAAATCGATCCTTCATATGCTCGGCATCCATTGCCTGGATGCGGGCGCCCACCCGCGCCGCCGTCTCGCGCAACCAGACGTGCCCGGCGTCGCGGGCGTGCAGCGGATGCCACCACAGCGCCTCCCGCAGCGGCACCGCCGCGAACGGGCAGGGCAGCACCTTGACGGGAGCGGTCGCCTGGCGCGCCAGCCTCTCCTGCATGAGCGCCACCCGGTCGGTGCCCGCCACGAAGCTCGGCAGCATCTGGAAGGACTGCACCGAGACCTCGACCCGCGGGCTCACCCCGATCATGCTGAGCTGGCGGGTCACCGGCGCGTCATAGGGGCGCTGGTAAACCGCCCATGGCAGGCGGGCCAGATCGTCGAGGGTGAGCAGGTCGGGCCCGCCGGCGTCCACCACGCACACCCACCGGTCCTCGAACAGGTCCAGCGAGGGGATCCCGTCGATGATCCCGTGCGGGAGCAGCAGCCCGTCGACGCCGCTCAGCGAGGTCGCCGGGTTCTCCACGATGGCGGGGGTGCTCTGCTGCAGGCTGAGCCGGACGCCGGGCGCCTCGTCGTGCAGGACGCGGGCGAGTTCCGCGCCGAACACGCTGGTGCCGTAGTCGGACCCGAGCAGCGTGAACTCCCGTGTCTCGGCGGCGGGGTCGAACCGCGTCTGGCTGGCGAACACCCGCTCCAGCAGGTCGCAGGCGGCGGCCGTGCGCTCCAGCAGCGCCGCGCCCAGCGGCGTCAGCTCGTAGCCGCCGCCGGCACGGGCCAGCAGGTCGTCGTCGAAGTGCCGCCGCAGCCGGGCCAGGGAGGCGCTCATGGCCGGCTGGCTGAGGCCGAGGCGCCGGCCGGCCCGCGTCACGTTGCGCTCCTCCAGCAGCGCCCGCAGCGCCACCACGAGGTTCATGTCCAGGCGGGCCAGGTTCATGGCATCCATCTTATGGATTTCCTGTATACGAAGAATCGATTTCCTTGATCAAACTCATAGCGGCAGAGTAGCCCGGAACCGGTCCTCAGAGCCGCGGCCCTCGGCGGCGGCGCGGCCGCGCTGGTCGTCAACGGCCGCACGTACGTGATCGACGCCGGACGCGCGGCCGTCACCCAGTTCATGCGGGCCGGCCTGTCCATGCTGTCCCTCGCAGCGGTCTTCGTGACGCACCTGCACGCCGACCACACCGTGGACCTGTTCTCCTTTCCGCTGCTCAGCGCCGGAGTCGTCGGCAAGCAGGGCTTCCAGAAGCCGATCGAGGTGTACGGTCCCGGCTCGGCGGGACGCCTCCCTGCGGGACCGCCGGCCGGCTCGCACTGGGTCGACGCGGACGACCCCGTCCCCGGCGTCGCGGGCCTGCTGCGCCTGTCGAACGCGGCGTTCGCCTACTCCACGAACGGATTCATCGCCGAGCACATGGGCAGCGACCCGGCCGACTACCTGCGGGTCCGCGAGATCGAGCCGCCCCCGTCGGCGGGGGCCGGCCCGGCGGAGACCGCACCGCGCATGGACCCGTTCCCCGTGATGGAGAACGACGACGTCAAGGTCACCGCGATCCTCGTCCCGCACGGCCCGGTGTTCCCGGCGCTCGCCTACCGGATCGAGACGGAGGACGGCGTGGTCGTCTTCTCCGGCGACACCCCCCGCACGCCGAACATCCCCCGCCTCGCGGCCGGCGCGGACATCCTCGTCCACGAGGCCTACCACCGGGAGGCCGTCGCCGCGATCGGCTACCCGCCCGCCGTCGTCGAGCACATCGGAACCGTCCACACCGAGGTGGGCGACCTGGGCGCGGTCGGGGCCGAAGCGGAGGCCCGCCACGTCGTGATCAGCCACATCTCGCCGGCCGACCCGAACGTCCTCTCGGACGCCGCCTGGCAGAGGGCCGCCGACCAGAGCGCCCGGAAGGCCCGCTACCGCGGCCGTATCGGGCTGGGCAACGACCTCGATCGCTTCCCGCTCGCCAAGCCCGGCAAGGGGAAGTGACACGTCCGGCCTCACCGCCGGCGGCGGGGAGCGTGTGAGCCTCGCCGAGCCGGCCGGCGAACGGTGCGGAGCCGGGCAGGGACTCAGAGCGTGACGCTGAGGCCCTCTGGCCCAGTGGCCTGCTTCGGCGGAGGTCATGAGATAAGAGGTGGGACGTCGACCGGGCCGGGGGAGGATCCGCACGCCTGGCACCTGGTCCTTCCCGACATGGAAGGGCCCGGACTTCTCTGGATAGGAGTCCGGGCCCTTCGCGGTTCGTTCGAGGTGGTTCGTCGCGGCGCGGCCGCCGCGACGGTTCGGTTGCCCCATGAGCTCCAAGCGCCGGCTTGCGGGAGGGATGGGTCAGGCGGTCGTCGGCAGGACGATGACCTTGCCCGACAGGGTCCCTGCGGCCGCCCGTGCGTGGACGGAGGGCAGGTCCGCCAGCGGCACGCGCTCGGCGACGTCGACGGTGAGCTCGCCGCGGTCCACACGCGCGACGAGTTCCGACAGCTGCTCGGCGTCGCTGCGGACGTACATGTCGATGCCTCGCACGCCGCGCTCCTGGTCGGCCGGGGCGGGCATCCACACGGTGCTGCTGACCACGACGCCGCCGTCGCGGACCAGGCCGGCCAGCGCGGTGAACCGGGCCGGGTCGATCGGCGCGAGATTGAGCAGGACGTCGACGGGGTCCGTCACCGCGGTGGTCACCTCGGTCGCGGTGTGGTCGATGACCTCGTCGGCGCCCGCCGCCGTGACGTTCCCGATGCTGCGAGGGCTGCCGGTGGCGATCACGTGGGCGCCGGCGGCCTTGGCCAGCTGCACCGCGTAGCCGCCCACGGCCCCGCCGGCGCCGTTGATCAGGATCCGCTGCCCGGGCTTCAGCTCGGCGTGGTCGAAGAGCGCCTGCCATGCGGTGAGACCGACCAGGGGCAGCGCGGCCGCGTCGGCGAGCGGGATGCTCGCCGGGGCCGGCGCCAGGCTCTCGGCGGGCGCGAGGACGTACTCCGCCGAGGCGCCGTCGACGACGAACGGCAGGAAACCGATCACCTGGTCACCGATCTCAAGGCCGCAGGCGCCCTCGCCGAGTGCGTCGATGGTTCCCGCGACGTCCAGACCGGGGATGTGCGGCAACTCCAGGGGCATCGGTTCCTGCATGAACCCCGCGCGGATGTTGCCGTCGACGCCGTTGAACGTCGTCGCGGCGACGCGCACCCGCACCTGCCCGGCGCCCGGCACCGGCCGCTCGACGTCCTCGTAGCGCAGGACGTCGGGGCCGCCGTACTCGTGGAAGCGAACTGCCTTCATTTCCAGTACCTCACATTCGACCTGAAGTGCTTCGAATCCGAAGCACTGACGTCACCGTAGCAGTGCTTTGAAGTCGAAGCAAGTGCTTCGAAGATGAAGTAGCTGGTAAAGTGGGCGCCATGCCTGACACGCCGCCGTCCCTGGACGCCGCCCAGCTGGGCGCGTACTTCGCGCTGATGGAGGTGGCGGGCCTGCTCCGCCACGCGGTCGAGCAGCAGCTGCGCGAGGCCGGCGATCTCAGCTACGTGCAGTTCCAGCTCCTGGCGCGGCTCGGCCTCGACTCGCCGAGCGGCAGCGAACGCATGACCGACCTGGCCGACGGCGTCGTGTACAGCCGCAGCGGACTGACCTATCAGGCCGGGCTGCTCGAGAAGGCGGGCCTGGTCACCCGCACGCGCTCCGCGGACGACGACCGGGGTGTCACGGTCACGATCACCGATGCCGGACGGGAGCTTCTCGCCAAGGTGCTCCCGGGTCACACCGAGGTCGTCAGCCGGCAGCTCTTCCAGCCGCTGTCGCCCGGCGACACCAGGGCGCTGGCCGAACTGCTGTCGCCGGTGCGCGACCACATGCGTTCGGCGCCGCCCCGTTCGGCGGCGCCTCGCCGCCAGCGATGACGCGTCCTCTGCTTCTCGATCCGGCCGTGCTCGGCGAGCAGGATCCGTATCGGGAGCGAGACGGTCCTCCGTAACGCTCTCAGCAGGGCTTGACCACCTTGCCGCCGATGGCCCGCTGGATGCGCTTGTTCACGCCGGTGTTGAGCGAGGTCACCATCCAGTGCCGCCCCTGGTCGGCGACGATGGTCCCGTCCATGCCCATCTGGCAGATCATCTTCTCGACCTCCAGGAAGGCGGTCGGCGTCTCGTAGAACTCGATGCTGATGTTGGCGGTGCCGCCGCAGATCACCTTTCCGCTGCCCAGCGACTCGGTCCGAGTGGCCTTGGTGCAGCCGAGGCGCGCACTGCGGATCTTCTTGGCGATGTCCATCGGGTCGTGGTAGGTCGCCGCGGCGGCGGTGCTCTTGGGGGACTCGGCGGGCGTGGCGCCGGCGGTCGTCGAGGCGGCGTCGCCGCCCTTCGGGTCGTTGCCGTCATCGCCGGAGCCGCACCCGGTCAGGAGGACGGCGCTGGTCAGGGTGGCGATCGCGGCGAGCGGGATCGCGGGGCGCAGGGACGGCATGGCAGAACCTCCGGGGAGACGTCATCGTGGAGCGCCGACACGGTCAGGTGTTCGACGCGTCGCCAAGTACAGCACGTGTTAACTCGACTAACAAGTGCTCCGACTGTGTCGACACGCATACAGGCGGGCGATAGGGTGTCGGCGTCCCAGCTGAGGAGGGTGGACGTGCGCGAGGACGCCACCGTGACCACGTCGGACATCGCCCGGCTCGTACGGGTGAGCCGGGCGGCGGTGAGCAACTGGCGGCGCCGCCATCCCGGGTTCCCGCAGCCCATCGGCGGCACCCCGGCGAGCCCGGTGTTCTCGCTGGCCGAGGTCGAGGCGTGGTTGCGCGAACAGGGAAAGCTCGTCGAGACCCCGCCCGAGGAGCGGGCGTGGCAGCTGCTGCGCGCGGCCGGCGACGAACGCGAGGTCGGTGAGGCCCTGCGGCAGGTGGGGGCCTGCCAGCGCACCGGCATCCGGCTCGTCGGGCTGAGCGACCGGGCGGCGGCGAAACGGCTGGGAGTCGACCAGCGGTCGGTCCCGCTGCTGAGGGCCGTGGACGAGCTGTCCGGTGCGTGGGGTCCCGCCCGCGCGTTCGAGTTCCTGGTCGAGCGCTACCTGGAGGTCCGGCTGCCCCGGATGGCGCTGACGTCGCCGCAGCTCGCCGGGCTCGTCGCCGGGCTGGTCGACCCGGACGCGCGGTCCGTCCTGGACCCGGCGTGCGGGACCGGTGAACTGCTGTCGGCGCTGCCGGCGCCGTCCGGCGACGCGGAGCGGCGGCTCGTCGGGCAGGAGCGGGACGAGGTGCTCGCCTCGCTGGCCGGGACGCGGCTCGCCCTGCGCGGCACCCCGGCCGACGTCCGCGTCGGGGACTCGCTCCGGCAGGACGCGTTCGCCGGTCTCACCGTGGACGCGGTGGTGTGCGATCCTCCGTTCCACGAGCGGTCCTGGGGCCACGAGGAGCTCACCGCCGACCCGCGGTGGGAGTACGGGCTGCCGCCCCGCATGGAACCGGAACTGGCCTGGGCGCAGCACGCCCTCGCGCACCTCGTCCCCGGCGGCCTGGCGGTCCTGCTCATGCCGCCCGCGGTGGCGGGGCGGCGCTCGGGGCGGCGCATGCGCACGCAACTGCTGCGGCGCGGCGCGCTGCGCGCCGTGATCGCGCTTCCCGACGGCCCCCATCTCTGGCTGCTGCGCAGGCCGCCGGGCGACCGGCCGGCCGGGCTGCTGGTGGTGGACGGCGCGGACGACGCGGAGGTCGTCCGGATCTGGCGGGACTTCCACGCGGGCCGCGACGTGGACTCGCCCGGGACGAGCCGGGTCGTGCCGATCATCGACCTGCTGGACGAAGAGGTCGACCTGACGCCGGCCCGGCACCTGACCGCCGGCACGGGGGACCGGACGGCCGAGCGGTTCGTCCAGACCCGCGACCGGCTGACCGCGCTGCTCGGGCAGATGTCCGAGCTGGTGCCGGAGCTCGGACCCGTGCCGCGGGATCGGGAACCGGCGGTCACCTCCGTCGCGGAACTGGACCGCATCGGCGCATTGACCGTGCACCGGGCCCCGGCGCGCAGGGACGCGGCCGAGGCGGGTGAGGGACGGCCGGTGCTCACCGCCGAGGACGTGATCCACGACCGTGAGCCGACCGGCCGGGTGCCCGCCCGTGCGGAGGAGGACTGGCTCGTCACGCGCACCGGCGACATCGCGGTGGCGGTCGCCTCCCGCCGGTTCGCGGCGCGGGTGGTGGAGCGCGAGGGGCTGCTGCTCGGCCCGCAGCTGTCGCTGGTCAGGGTCGATCCGGAACAGCTCGACCCGTACTTCCTGGCGGGCGTCCTGCGCAGTACCGCGAACGTGCGGTCGTCGGCCCTGTCGTCGACGGGCAGCCGGGTGGACGTCCACCGCGCGCGTGTGCCGCGGCTTCCGCTGGACCAGCAGCGCCGCTACGGGGAGGCGTTCCGGCGGATGGACCGGGTCGCGTCCGCGGCGCGCGACGGCATCGCCCTCAGCGAGGAGATGGGCCGGCTCCTCGCCGATGGTGTCGCGGCGGGCGAGCTGGACATCGCCGACGACTGAGGCCCGCGGTCCGCGGCGGTCTTGGACGCGCTCGTCCAGAACGCTCCGGCGGGCGGCGGCGATGCGCCAGAATGATCCTTTCCGTACGGAGGGGGCCCGCGTGACGCAGCTGCTCGGGGGACGCTACGAGCTGATCGCGCCGCTCGGCCGGGGCGGCATGGGCCAGGTATGGGAGGCCGCCGACCGGCAGCTGGAGCGGCGGATCGCGGTGAAGCTGCTCACCAACGAGGCGATCGCGCGCTGGCCGGACCCCGGGCGGCTGGTGCGCCGCTTCGTGCAGGAGGCGGCGCTCACCGCGGGCCTGCAGCACCCCGGAGTCCCGGCGGTGCACGACGCGGGCCCCTTCGACGACGGCCTGTTCCTGGTGATGGAGCTGGTGGACGGCTGCACGGTCGCGGACCTGGTCGCCGAGCAGGGGCCGCTGCCCGTCCCCTGGGCGGCCGCGATCGCCGCGCAGGTCTGCTCGGTGCTGGCGGTCGCGCACGGCCGCTCGCTCGTGCACCGCGACATCAAGCCCCAGAACCTGATGGTGACCCGGGACGCGACGGTCAAGGTCCTGGACTTCGGGGTGGCGACCGTCCTGGACGCCGCCGGGATCGTCCGCATCACCCGCACCGGTGAGATCGTCGGCACGCCCGCGTACATGGCGCCGGAACAACTGCGCAGCGAGCGGGCCACCCCGCGCACCGACCTCTACGCGCTGGGCTGCGTCGTCTACGAGATGCTCGCCGGGCGACCGGTGTTCACGGCGACGTCGCCGCACGCGCTCGGATACAAGCACCTCGAGGAGGAGCCGGCGCCGCTGTACCGCGCCGACGTTCCGCCCGCCCTGGAGGACCTCGTCCGCCGGCTGCTCGCCAAGGATCCGCGGCAGCGCCCGGCGGACGCCCGCGAAGCCTACGAGCGGTTCCTGATGTTCGTCCAGAGCGCGCATCCGCTCGGTGAGATCGCCCCGTCGGCGGCCGCGGCGACGGGGATGCACCTGCACGCCCGCGTCCTGACCCGGCTTGCCGGTGCCGACCGGGGATCGCCCCAGGCGAGTTCCGTACCGGCATCCGGCCCGCCGCCTCTGCCCACAGGCTTCGTGTCTTTCGACACCTCGTCCCGGGTGCCCTCGCAGGATCCCGCGTACATGGCGTCGACACCGGGCTACAGCGTGCCCGGCCACAGCACGCCGGGCCACGCGCCCGCCGAGGATCCGGCGATGACACGGCACGGGCCGGGCTGGAAGCTGCTGCACAGCCTCTGGGTGGCGCCGGCCCTGGCGCTGGGCTTCCTGACCTGGGTCTCGTTCCTCTACATCGGTGTCCGGCACCGGCACCGCGCCTGGCTGATCGCGGCCGCCGTGTACGGGGTCCTGACCGTCGCGGTCGGCGCGCTCGTCCTGACGACCACCGACGGGCAGGGAGTGACATCGGCGCCCGCCGCCCTGTGCTGGCTGGCGCTGTTCCTCGGCGGCATCATGCACGCGGCCGGCGTGAACCCGGGGCGCCTGCGCCTGCGCGCGCGCCCGGAGGCAGGACGCACGCAGACTTCCGCAGGATCGCCCCATGCCACCGGGCATGTCCGGGAGACCCCTGCTGGAGCGCCGACTGGATGGTGAGCGGGTGCGGGCGCCTCGACATTTCTTGTTAAGAGAGCATCTGAGGGTGTTATCTTCGGTCCCGTCCCGCCGCTGCCGGCAGCCGGTCGCGCGACGCGGACCACGGAGGGATCGACCATGAGCAAGGACGGCGGGGCCCCGCGCGGTCCGGAGCGGCGCCGGCAGGACATCGCCGGCGTCGTGCTGTCGGTCGGCTCGGTCACCGCGGCGGAGCTCGCCGAGCGTTTCGCCGTCAGCCTCATGACGATCCACCGCGACCTGGACGAACTCGCTCGCCGGGGCATCGTCCGCAAGCACCGCGGCGGGGTCACCGCCCAGCCGTCGGGGGTGTTCGAGAGCAGCGTGGCCTACCGCCTGAAGTCGATGGGGGCCGCGAAGGACGCCATCGCCGAGAGGGCCGCCGAGCTGGTCGAGCCGGGGATGGCGGTGATGCTGGACGACTCCACCACGGCGCTGGCGCTGGCCCGCCGCCTGCCGGGCATCGTTCCGCTGACGGTCGTCACGAACTTCCTTCAGGCGGTCAACCTGCTCGCCCGCGAGCAGGAGATCCGGCTGATGGCGCTCGGCGGCGACTACGATCCGCTGCACGACTCGTTCCTCGGCGTCTCCTGCGTCGACGCGATCGAGGCCCTGAACGTGGACCTGTGCTTCGTGTCCACCTCCGCGGTCGGCGGAGGGTTCGCCTACCACCAGGAGCAGCGCATCGTGCCGGTGAAGCGGGCCATGCTCCGTGCCGCGGCGCGCAGCGTGCTCCTCATCGACCATTCCAAGCTCAACCGGGTGGCGCTGCATCGGGTGGCGCCGCTGTCGGCGTTCGACCGCGTCATCGTCGACGACGGTGCCGGCGCCGAGGCGCTGCGGGATCTCGAGGAGCAGAAGGTGGCCTACGAGCTGGCGGCGACCTGAGCGGCCCGCCGTCCGCAGCCCCGGCCGCGCTCCCGCCCGCAGCACGGGCCGGAGCTTGTTAACGTTTTTGAGTGTTCTTATCTCACGTTCGGTGAGCTCGCGTAGGGCATGGAGTCACTGCGTCCGGCGCCGAGCGTCTTCTCATTCGTCTTGACCACGAGTGGTGTGGTCAGTCCGGTGATAGTGGTCGGATTCGAGGCGCGCGGCGCGCCCGCGACCGGTCCGCGGCGGTGCTCGCCGCAACCCCTCAGAAGTGATCCAGCTGACATCTTGACACTCCGATCGGCGGCCTCCTACGCTCAATCTCACATTTTTTGGCGTTATCTTCACAGTTTTGTTGTTGGGATCGCGATCGGAGTGGGCGAGTGGCCGAGTCCCAAGGTGCGGCGCCGTACGGCCTCCGCTGCGATCACCGGGTCCGGCCGCTCGGCGTCGACGAGCCCGCGCCGCTGCTGTCGTGGCGACTGGCGTCCGGCGGGCGCGGCGACGCGCCCGCGGCGTACCGGGTGCGCGTGCGGGCGGAGGACGGCGAGCGGGTCTGGGACACCGGGGAGGTGGCCGACCCCGGAGCCGTCGGTGCACGTTACCAGGGCCGGCGGTTGCGGCCCCGCACCCGCTACCGCTGGACGGTCACGGTCACCGGAGCGGACGGCGCGTCCGCCGAGCGGGAGTCCTGGTTCGAGACGGGGATGATGAGCCCGGCGGAGTGGACGGCCGCCTGGATCGCCCACGACCCGTCCGATCTCGACGTGGTCGACGCCCCTGAGGAGGGCGCGCTCGCCCTCACCGACCACGGGCTCCAGCCGGCCGTCCGCCTGCGCCGGGCGTTCGAGGTCCCCGCCGCCCCGGTCAGCGCCCGGCTCTACGTCACCGCCCGCGGGCTCTACGAGGCGCGCGTCAACGGCGTGCGCGCCGGCGACGCCGAGCTCGCCCCCGGCTGGACGGACTACCGCGACCGCGTCGACTACCAGGTCTACGACGTGACCGACATGGTGAGGGCGGGCGGGAACGTACTCGCCGTCACGATCGCGGACGGCTGGTGGAGCGGGTTCGTCGGGTTCGATCCGCGCCGCTCGGGCGCCCACTACGGAACGTTCCCGCAGCTGCTGGCCGAGCTGCACCTCGTCCACGCCGACGGGACCGGCGACGTCATCGCGACCGGCGGCGACTGGCAGAGCGCCCGCTCTCCCATCCGGTACGCCGACCTGCTGATGGGGGAGTGCCATGACCTCCGCCGCGAGACGCCGGGCTGGGATCTCCCCGGTGGGTCCGGCGAGGAAGAGGACGCGAGCGGCCTGTGGCGGCCCGTGCGGGTGACCGGTTCCGACCGGAGCCGCCTCACCGCGTCGGTCGCCCAGCCGGTCCGCGCCGTCCGGGAGCTTCCGGCCCGGTCGGTGACCCGCGTCGGCGAGGAACGGTTCCTGGTCGACTTCGGGCAGAACTTCGCGGGCCGGGTCCGGTTGACGGTGCGCGGCCTGGCCCGGGGCGACCGGGTCGTCATCCGGCATGGCGAGACCCTGGACGACGACGGCGCGCTGTACACGGCGAACCTGCGCACCGCCGCGGCCACGGACGTGCTCATCGCGGCCGGGCCCGCCGAGACCGTCTTCGAGCCCCGCTTCACCTACCACGGGTTCCGGTACGCCGAGGTGACCGGGACGAGCACCCTCGACGCCGGCGACATCACCGGCGTGGTGCTGCACAGCGACACGCCCTGGGCGGGCGAGTTCACGTGCTCCGACCCGGACGTCAACCGCCTGTACGAGGCCATCGGCTGGGGACAGCGCTCCAACTTCGTCAGCGTCCCGACCGACTGCCCGCAACGCGACGAGCGGCTCGGCTGGCTGGCCGACGCCCAGGTCTTCCTGCCCACCGCGTGCCTCAACGCCGACGTCGCCGCGTTCTTCGACGGCTGGCTGCGCGAGGTGCGGGGCGCGCAGTCGCCGGACGGCGCGTTCGGCAACGTGGCGCCGAGGCTCGCGGGGGTCGCCGACGACGGCGCCCCCGGCTGGGGCGACGCGGGCGTCCTCGTGCCCTGGCACCTCTACCGGGTGTACGGGGACGAGCGCTTCCTCGAACGCAACCTCGACGCCATGTGCGCGTGGGTCGACCACGTGCACCGGCACAACCCCGACCTGGTGTGGAGCCGCCGTGTCGGCCCCCACTTCGCCGACTGGCTCGCGCCCGCGCCCACGCCCCGGGACGTGCTCGCCACCGCCTACTTCGCGCACAGCGCCGAGCTGACGTCGCGGGCCGCCGAGGTCGTCGGCGAGGCGGAGGCCGCCGCGCGGTACGGCGCGCTGGCCGGGCACATCCGCAAGACCTTCACCGAGCGGTTCGTGACTCCCGGCGGCCGGATCGAGGGCGACACCCAGACCGCCTACCTGCTGGCGCTGGCGTTCGACCTGCTCCCGGCGGACCTCGTGCCCGGTGCGGTGCGGCGCCTGGTCGAGCTCGTCCAGGCGGCCGGTCCGGGCCTCACCACCGGGTTCCTCGGGGTGAGCCTGATCGCGCCCGTCCTCGACGCGCACGGCCACGCCGACCTCGCGCACGCGCTGCTGCGCCGCACCGAACCGCCGTCATGGCTGCACCCGCTGCGGCACGGCGCGACCACCATCTGGGAGCGGTGGGACGGCTATACCGACGAGCGGGGTTTCCAGGCTGCGGCGATGAACTCCTTCAACCACTACGCGCTCGGCTCGGTCGGCGAATGGCTCTACCGCGGCGTCGCCGGCCTCGACCAGGCGCCCGGATCGGTCGGCTACCGCGAGCTGCTGGTCCGGCCGAGGCTCGGCGACCTCACCTCCGCCGGCGCGAGCTACGAGTCGGTGCGCGGGACCGTCGCCACCCGCTGGACCCGCCGGGACGGCCTGTTCCACCTCCAGGTGACGGTGCCGCCCGGCGCGACCGCCACCGTCCACATCCCCGCGGACGACCCCGGCGGGGTCACGGAGAGCGGGGCGCCGGTGGCCGAGGCCGCCGGGGTCCGGATCGTCGGCGCGGAGCCGGGGGAGCTCCGCTGCCGGACCGCTTCGGGGGAGTACCGCTTCACCGCGGAACTTCATTGACCACCGTCCCCGCGTGGGACGGGCATGGCCGGCCGCCGTCACCTCGGCGTCCCGCGCCGTGAACGCGAGGAGGACAGATGACATCGTCGTTCGACAGGGCGGCCCTCAGCCGCCGCGGTTTCCTGCGGCTGTCGGGCGGAGCGGCCGCGGTGGCCGCGCTGCCGGCGGCCCTCACGGCCTGCGGGGGGTCGTCCGGCGGGTCCGGCGGCACCCTGCGCCTGGTCGGCGTGGCCGACCAGCAGAAGCCGCTCGACCTGCTGACCAAGGCCTACACCAAGGCGAAGTTCAGCACCTCGTTCGCCCCCACCGACCAGGTGGAGACCTCGCTGCGCACGCAGCTGGGCGCGGGCAACGCCCCCGACGTGCACGTGGTCTACCCGGGCAACGGCAGCGCGATGAGCATGGTGCAGATCGCGCAGGCCGGGCTGCTCGCCGACCTGAGCGACCAGGCCTGGACGAAGCGGGTCCCGGCGGGGCTGAAGCCGGCCTTCCAGCTCGACGGCAAGACGTTCCTGTACTCGGCCGGATCCAGCGTGATCGGCGCGATCTACAACAAGAAGGTCTTCCAGGAGGCGGGGGTGACCCCGCCGAAGACCTGGACCGAGTTCCTCCAGGTCTGCGACAAGATCAAGAAGAAGGGCAAGGTCCCGATCGCGCTCGGCGCGCAGACCCAGTGGGTCACGCAGCTGATCACCTACGCGCTCGTGCCGTCCACCGTGTACGCCAAGAACCCGCAGTTCGACAGCCAGATGAAGGCGGGGACGGCGACGTTCGCCCAGTCCGGCTGGGTGCAGGCGCTCGACATGTACCTGGAGCTGCAGAAGCGGGGCTTCTTCAACGACAACCCCAACGGCACCACGTTCGAGCAGCAGACGTCCATGGTCGCCACCGGCAAGGCCGCCATGGCGATCCAGGTCTCCGCGGTCCTGCCCGACTTCCGCAAGGCCGCGCCGAGCCCGGACGACCTGTCGATGTTCCCGGTGCCGGGCGCCGACGACGCCTCCCAGGTGTGGATCCCCGCCGGGGTCGTCGTGGGGCTCGGTGTCAGCGCCCGCAGCAGGAACCGCGACGCCGCCAAGGCGTTCATCGACTTCCTCGGCCGGCAGGAGAACATCAACCGCTGGGCCGAGTCCGTCGCCTGCGTCCCGCTCGTCCGGGACGCCGGCTCCAAGATCGACCCGGTGCTGACGCCGTTCCTGCCGTACATGGACGGCAACAAGGCCGTCCCGTTCATGGACCAGGCCTGGCCCAACGCCGAGGTGCAGCCCGCCCACTTCGCGATGGTGCAGGAGCTGCTCGCCGGCAAGACCACGGTCGCCAAGGGGCTGGCCAAGCTGGACGAGACCTACCGGAAGAAGCAGCCGTGACCTCGTCCCCTCAGCGCGCACCGGCCGCACC
>NZ_JBEYYT010000212.1:0-15774 GCF_040645715.1 Spirillospora sp. NPDC046719
GGCGGCGCCCCGCGCGCGCCACGTCGGCGGCGGCGTCGGACGTCGCCTGCCGCGCGCTCTCCAGCGCGTCCTTCGCCGCCTCCAGCGCGGCCCGCGCCGCCTGCACGCGCGCCACCCGCCCCGTCACCGGCTCGGGGAACCCGCCGACGATCACGACGCCCTTCCCATCGCCGTCGAAGGCGCCGAAGAAGCGCGTCAGCGGCAGCGCGCACCGGACTCCCTCGGGATGCCCCGGCACCGGCTCGCCGCCCGGGTTCAGCTCCCCGTCCGCCGGGACGATCATCGAGCCGGGCAGCCCCTTCAGCGCGTCCGCCGCCGCGTCCAGATCGGACGTCCCGACCACGACGGCCTCCCGGTACGGCCACAGCGCGGCCTCCCACCGGTCGCGGACGTCCTCGGCCAGCTCCACCGCGTCCAGCAGCCCCACCGCCGCGATCCCGGCGGCGGCCAGCGCCCGGATCTGCGCGGGCGCGCTGCTCTCGCCCGCCTCCGCCTCCGCCAGCGACCGCTCCGCGCGCGCGACGGCGCCGCGCGCCATCCCGAACTCCTGCTGCGCCTCGTCCCGGCGCGCCTCCGCGTCCGCCAGCTCCGCCTTCGCGGCGGCGCCGTCCCGCCCGTCGGCCTCCCGCCGCCGCTCCTCCAGCGCCGACACCTGCCGCCGCAGCTCCTCCATGCGGTTGCGGGCGACCGCCTTGTCCGCGCCGAGCTTGTCGGCCTGCCCCTTCAGCTCCGCCAGCGCAGCGCTCGCCTCGCCGAGCTGCGCGTCCAGCGCGCCCCCGGTGAGCTGCTCGATCTCCCGCTCCGCCGCCTTCGCCGCCGCCGCCAGCTCCTCGGCCTCGGCCCGCAGCCCCTCCTGCTCGGCGGCGAGCGCCGCGTCGGACTCCGCCGCGTCCCCGAGCAGCCGCGCCTGCCGCGTCCGCCAGTGCCGCAGCGCCGCCGCGACCTCCTCGCGCGCCCGGTCGCGCCGGTCGAACGTCTTCAGCAGCGCCGCCGCCTCGCGCTCCCACTCCGCGAGCCGGTCCGCCGCCTCCGCGGCCTTCGACCGCTCGCGGTGCTCCTCCGCCCGCGACTTGCGCTCGGCCTCCAGCTCCCGGTCCAGGCCCGTCAGCGCCGCGATCGCGCTGAAGATCCGCTCCGGGCTGATCTCGTTCAGCGGCTGCGACAGCAGGTTCGTCGCGACCTTCGACCGCACCGACGTCGACAGGAACGACACGCACCGCACCTGCCCGCCGTACAGGACGCGGCTCAGGTCCTTCGCCACCAGGTCGCGGCGGCCGGCGCTGCGCGGCAGGCTCGCCCACAGCCGGTCCGCGAGCGCGACACGTCCCGCCTCCGACGGCGCCGACGCCAGGTACACGCCCTCCTGCCAGCGGATCTCCAGATGCGGCGCGTCCACGTTCACCCGCAGCCACACGGTCAGCGCGGTCTCGCGGTCGTCGTCCCCGTCCCCGTCCTGGCCGTCCCCGTCCTGGCCGTCCTCGGTCCGGACGTCCGGGTCGGCGGCCTCGGCGTAGTCGAAGACGCCCACGATGTACCCGTGGTCCGCGCTCGCCCACTGGCTGTCGCCCTGCGCCGCCAGCTCCGCGTTGAACAGCAGCTCGGCCACGGCCCGCGCACCCGACGCGAACCGCCACTGCTCGTCGCCCAGCAGCGCCGTGATCGCCGCGATGAACGACGACTTGCCCGCCCCGTTGGAGTCCTTCGGGCCCTGCCCCGCCACCACGATCAGCGTGCCCGGCACGGTCGGCACCGGATGCGTCGACAGCCGCGAGATGTTCACCGCCTGCACCGCCACCAGCGTCCGGTCGCCGACGAGGTTCTCCGCGTCCCGGACGGGCCCCGGCACCAGCGGTTCCAGCACGGCCGTCATTCGCTCTCCCCCTGCTCGCGTTCCCGCCCCCGCCGCCGCGCCCGGATCGCCGCCGCCAGCGGCGAGTCCGGCCCCGCGGCCAGGATCAGCTCCTCCTGCAGCCGCCTGCGCGCCGCCGGCGTCAGCCGGTGGAACTGCGGCCCCGGCACGAAGCCGCCCGCCTGCACCGGGTCGGCCGGGTCGGCGCCCGCCTTCACCTGCGCCACCAGCCCGGCCAGCCGCAGCCGCCGCAGCGCCGCCTCGAGCTCCCCGACGGGCAGCTGCGTCCGCCGCCTCAGCTCCTCCACCGGCGTGGGGTACGGCGACAGCCACGAGTCGTCCTCCAGCAGCCCCGCCGCGCGCGGGATCGCCACCGAATGGATCAGCACCAGCGTCAGCACCGCCCGCTCCTGCACCGGCGGCACGCACTCCTCGTCCTTCGCCAGCTCCGCCGCGACGTCGTCCCGGTATCCCGAGATCCACGACGTCTGCGCCGACCGGACCAGCGTCCGGCCGCTCAGCGCCAGCATCTCCTCGACCGTCCGCCGCAGCGCCGGCTCCCGCAGCGCCGGGAACCGCACCTCCGGCACCGGCTCGGCGGCGTGCTCCACCGCCATGTACGCCGCGACCAGCTCCGCCCGCCGCCGCTCGTCATAGCCGCGCAGCAGGCCCTCGAACAGCTCACTCACCGCCGCTCCCCGGACCTTCCTCACGCGACGCGTCCTCGTGTGCGGCCCGTGAGCCGTCTCCCGGGTCCGGATCGGCCTCGTCGGGGCCGGTCGGCGGCGAGTTATCCACAGAAAGAGATTTTTCCGCCACCGGTGCCGGGGGCGCGGCAGGCTCGTTCACGGAAGGTGACCTGAACACCACAGGAGGCGCGGATGACGCACGTTCACTATCCGACCCCGAAGGCTCCGCGGCCGAAGCCGGCTCGTCGTCGGCCGGTTCGGCGGGACGGGGGGACGGGACGGCCGGAGGCTCGTCGAGCGGATCCTGGGCGTGCGATACCGCGGGAGGCGGCGGGGGTTCGGGCAGGCGGTGCAGAAGGGAGCGCAGCGACGACAGCGTGTGCTCCGCCCAGAGGGAGACCCGCGGACCGGGACGGACGGTGCCGCTCTTCGCGGCGGTGCCCTCGTCCAGGAGGAGCCATCCGGTGTCGGCCAAGCGGCGCAGCTCGCCGGTGGCCCAGCGGCGCGCCAGGTCCGCGTCTCCCCGGGACATGCCCGCGTAGACGTCCAGGACGGCCGCGACCGTCGCCGGCGCTCCCGGCCACGGGGCGTCGTCCAGCCGCGTCCAGCAGCATCGCAGCGCGGCGGCGAGCACCCGGCGCGCCTGCCCCGCGCGGTCCAGCGGCATGGGCGCGGTCTCGTACTCCTCCAGAAGCGCGGGCGTCGCGCCGTCCGGCCAGATCGGCAGCAGCCACACCCGGTCGCCGTCCGTGGCCGCGGCCGTCCCCGCCGGGACCGGATCGGCCGCCGCGACCGACGGGGCGCCGAGCACGCGGGCGCGGGCCCGCGCGAGAACCTGCGGGTCCACGGTCACGTCCTCTCGAACCATCCCGGCGTCACCCAGGTGGGCGCGCCGTCCGGGCGGACGTCCAGGCCGTCCGACCAGACGAGCCGGTACGGCAGCTCGGGGTGCAGATGGGCCGACGACAGGTCGGCCAGCGTCCGGCGCGCGGTCACCCAGTCCTGCGCGAGGACGTCGTGCACGGCGACCCGGTCCCGTCCGCGCAGGACCTCCTCCGCCATGGCGCGCAGCCGCTCCATCGCCGTGATGTCGGAGCCCGTCTCCGACGACAGCCCGGTGTCGGGCACGGACGGCCGCGGCGGCGCCGGCCGCGGCGGGGTCGCGCGCGGCCCGTCCTCGACGGCGGTCACCACCGCGGACGGCTCGTGCCACGGCGCGGCGGCGTCGAACACGAAACCGTCCAGGACCGCCGCGAGCTCCTCGCGGCCCGCGGTGCGCGCGAAGGTGCGCCACGTCTCGGGCGGAAGGAGGGTCAGGTTGCGGGTCGTGCCCGCGGAGTCCGTGAGGCGCGCGGCCGCGCGCCGCGACGCGTCGCCGTAGGCGTAGATGGCGGCGCGCAGGTCCGTGCAGGTGCGGTCGAGCTGCGGCCACCGCCGCAGGATCGCCCCGTGCAGCCGCTCGGCGCGCAGCAGGATCTCCTCGGTGCCCCACAGCTTCGGCGCCTGCTCCCGCAGCTCCTCGATCGTCCCGTTGGTGAGCGTGACGAGCTCGACGCTCCACAGCCGGAACGCGCGGGCCAGGCCCTCCGCGCCGTCGCGCGCCTGCTCGGGCGTCATCCGCGGGTCGGCGACGTTGAGCTGCTCCAGCGCGAGGAGCCGGTGCATCTCGCTCTGCCCGCCGTCCAGCATCATCCGCCGCACGAACATCAGCCCGACCACGCTGGTGAACGACGCCCGGTACCGCAGCTGGTTCGGCTTGGGGAACACCTCCCGGACGGCGCCGAGCCCCTTCAGCACCCGCAGACGGTTCTCGAACACCTCGGACGGGTACCGGCGGCACACGTACCGCATCTGCTCCCGGCTCAGCCCGTCCTCGCCCGCGTCGGCGAACGCGGCGAGCAGCGTCTCGGCGACGTCCACCAGCTCGGGATCGTCCACCACGGCGCCGCTGTCGCGCGCCAGCGCCGCGAACATCTGCCGGTACACGCCCAGCACGGCCTCGCCGACCAGCACGTCGTCGAGGCTGGCGGCCGCGTTCTCGGAGGCGGTGGACACGGCGCACTACGGTACGGCCCCGCGGCGCCCAAGGTGGAATCGGCGGCGGGACCGCCCGCGAGAACGGGCCCCCGAAACCGCAGACGGGGCACGCACAGCGATGACACACTCACAGAGCGACCCGGACTTCGCGGGCCGCAGGCCGCACCAGGGCACGGAGCGCAACGGGCCGGGCCCTTCGGACACGGCAGGAGGGGCATGAGCGACCCGAGATCTCCCCTGAGGACGAACCTCCCCGCCGAACCCAACGCCTTCGTCGGCCGCGAGCGCGACGTGGCCGACCTGCGCCGCCTCCTGGAGGGCATGCGGGCGGTCACGCTGTGCGGAGCGGGCGGCATCGGCAAGACGCGGCTGGCCCTGCACGTCGCGCGGACGATGCTGGACGCCCACCCCGACGGCGTCTGGCTCGTGGAACTCGCCGGCGTCCGCGCCGACGGCACGCCCGAGCCGGTCGCGCGGCGCGTCGCGGCGGTGCTGGACGTGGCGGAGGAGGAGGGCCGCCGGACCGCCGACACGCTCGCCGACGCGCTGCGCGGGCCGTCGGTCCTGATCGTCCTGGACAACTGCGAGCACGTCATCGAGGAGTGCGCGGAGCTGACCGGCCTGCTGCTGGCCCGCTGCCCGCGGATGCGGGTGCTGGCGACCAGCCGCGAGCCGCTGCGGATGGCGGGCGAGAACGTCTGGCGGGTCCCGCCGCTCGAACCGCACGAGGCGGTGCGCCTGTTCGCCGACCGGGCCCGCGCCGCCCGCCCCGGCTTCGACGTCACCGGCGGCGTCGAGGAGGTCACGCGGGCGCTGGACGGCATGCCGCTGGCACTGGAACTGGCGGCCGCGCGCGTCCGGGTGCTGTCGGTCGAGCAGATGGCCGGCCGCCTCGCCGACCGGTTCCGGCTGCTCAGCGCCGGCGACCGGACCGCGCCGCCCCGGCAGCGGACGCTCCGCGCGGCGATCGACTGGAGCCACGACCTGCTCGACGAGCGGGAGCGGACGCTGCTGCGCCGGCTGTCGGTGTTCGCCGGCTGGACCCTCGAGCAGGCCGAGCACGTCTGCGCGGACGCCGCGCTCCCCGCCGAGGACGTGCTGGACCTGCTGACCGCGCTGGTCGACAAGTCCCTGGTGGCCGTGGCGGGGGAGATGGCGGGGCAGGTCCGGTTCCACCAGCTCGACAGCATCCGGGAGTACGCCGCCGAACGCCTCGCGGAGGCGGGCGAGGACGCGGAGTTCCGGAACCGGCACCGCGACGCGGTACTGGAGGACGCCGAGCGCCACGGGAGGCTCGGCATGGCGGAGGTGCCCGGCGCCTGGGCCGACCGGGTCGCGCTGTTCCGCCGGTACGACGCCGAACTCGGGAACGTCCAGGCCGCGCTCACCTGGTCGCTGGACCGCGGCGACATCGGCAAGGGCCTGCGGCTGTGCACCGCGCTGCGCACCTTCTGGATCGTCCGGGGCCGCGTCGCCGAATGGGCCGACTGGACGGACCGGTTCCTCGCCCGCTCGCACGGCACCGACCCGCGCATCCTGGGCGCGGCGCTCGCGGGGCGCGCACAATTGGCCGTCGGCGGCCGCGACTTCGCCCAGGCCGCCCGGTACGCCGAGGAGGCCCTCGGCCCCTGCCGGGCCGCCGGGGACACGTTCGCCACCGCGTCCGCCCTGGTCACGCTGGCCGAGTCGCTCGCCCGCGCGGGCCGGTTCACGGACGCCGCGCGGCGGCTGGACGAGGCCGACGCCATCGCCGCCGGGCCTGGCCTGGACTGGGTCCGCGCCTACGCCCGGATCACCCGCGGCTACCTGCTGATCCGCCGGGTCCGCCTCCGCGAGGCCCGCGAGCTCCTCGACGCGGGCGCGAGGCTGATGCGGGAGATCGGGCAGCTCTGGGGCGCCGCGCACGCCATCATCGGCCTCGGCCGGCTCGCCGAACTCCGCGGCGACCCCGGCGCGGCCCGCGCCCACTACGCCGACGTCCTGCCGATCCTGGCGGAGATCGGGGCGCGTCCGGAGATGGCGCGGGCGCTCGCCGGCATCGGCCGGGTCGCGCTGGAGCAGCGGGACGTGGCGTCCGCGCGTGAGGCGCTGGCGGAGAGCCTGTCGCTGAGCCGCTCGTCGGGCATCCGCCTCGACGTCGCCCGCGCGCTGGAGACCTTCGCCGAACTGGTCGCCGTCGAGGGCGACGCGCGCGGCGCGGTGACGCTCGCCGGCGCCGCGTCCGCGCTCCGCGAGGCCACCGGCCGCCACCCCGCCGCCGGCGCCCGCCGCGAACGGATGCTGGAACCGATCCGCCGCCGCCTCGGCGAGCCCCTCGTCGCCCAGTTCTGGGGCGAGGGCCGCGCGATGCCCCCCGACGACGCGGTCGACTACGCCCTCCACGCCCACAACGTCGCACCCACTCCCGTCCCCCCTCCACGCCCCAGCCAAGAACAACCCCAGCCGCCCGCACCACCCACCCGCGAACACCCGACGCCCCGCCCCACCCGAGAACCAACGACGGAAAACGAACCGAACGCAGCCCAGGAAGCCGTCCGCCGCCCACCCATCAGCAACCAGGCAAGCGCAACACAGCACTCAACCCATCCCGGCGGGGCACCAGAGTCGAGCGCACTGCGAAACCAGAAAAGCGGAGGCAAGGAGCCAGGCGCACGGCGGCCCACCGCGGCGCAATTACCGGCCAACACGCGCGAACAACCAAAGACGCGCTTCACTCCAGCTGCGCAGTCCGTCCCGCGCAAGCCGGACAGCGCCCCCGCACGCGCAGCGCAGCCCCCAGCAAACGCGCTGAGTTCCGAAGCCACCCCAGAGTCGCCCACGGCCCGACGACCCGAATCCGACCGCCAAAGACCGAACGACCCGGCAGACCCGTCGCAAGGCGCAACAGTGACGCGGCAGAAGGACGTGAAAGAGCCAAGCCCGGCTCACGTACAGGAACTCGCCCAGCAGAAGACCGGCGGACAAGAGCCACGTGTTGAGCAGGAAAACACGCCAGGACCAGCGGCGACTCGGGGTGAGGACAAGCCGGGCCAGGGAGCGATACCTGCCCAGCGAAGCAGCGGTCAGGACAGCGGTCGACGACGCTCCACAAGCGAGCCGACGAGCGCGAAGCAAGGACCGGCGGCAGAACGGTTCCGGGACGAGCGAGAGATAGGTGCGGTCTGGGCGCAGGGGCTCGGCTGGCACGAGGAGAGCGGGCGCCAGACCCGAAGCGGCGAGTCGGCGGGCGCGTCGCCAGGACCGGCGGTGACGCGGCATGAGAACGAGCAGGAGCCGAGCGCGAATCAGGAACAGCGGCCCGGTGAGCGGGAGGCCGGGCGACAAGTGACAGGTTCCGAGCAGCCAGACATGTCGCAGGGATCGGCGGCAGTGCCCTCCGAGGAGGAGCCACGTCCGGGCGCGGTCGGGGGCCAAGGACTCGGCTGGCAGGAGCAGAGCGAGGACCGAGTCTGGAGCGTTCGGCAGGAGACCGGCGGACAAGTGCCGAGTGCGGAGCAGACGGATGCGTCGCCGGGGTCGGCGGCAGGGCGGTATGGGGACGAGCGGGGGCCGGGTGTCGCGCCCAGCCGGCAGAGCGGCGGGCAGCAGAGCGGCGGGCGGGGGTCGAGTGTGGAGCAGCCAGGTGCTTCGTCGGGGTCGGGGGCGGGGCGGTTTGGGGACGGGCGGGGGACGGGTGTGGTGCCTGGTTGGCAGAGCGCCGGGCGGCAGAGCGGCGGGCGGGGGTCGAGTGTGGAGCAGGGGGATGCGTCGTCGGGGTCGGTGGCGGGGCGGTATTGGGATGGGCGGGGGCTGGGTGCGGCGCCTAGTGGGCGGCGCGGTGAGGGGCGGCGCGGTGAGGGGCAGGGCGGTGAGGGGCAGGGCGGTGAGCGGCGAGGCGGCGGGCAGGTGGGCGGCGGGCAGGTGGGCGGCGGGCAGGAGGGTGGCGGACAGGAGGGTGGCGAGCGGCGGGGTGGTGAGCGACAAGGTGGCGGGCAGGTGGGTGGTGGGCAGGTGGGTGGTGGGCAGGTGGGTGGTGGGCAGGTGGGTGGTGGGCAGGTGGGCGGTCGATGGGTTTCCGGCGGCGGGGCGGTGGACGAGTCGCAGGGATCAGGAGCGGTGACGCGGTTGGGAGCGCAAGGAGCAGCGGCGTGGGGTGGGGGCGAACCGGAGGCGGGGGCAGGCCAGGGAAGCCTCAGCGGTGAGACGGCGGCTGGTGAGCGGTTCGGGGTGAAGGGCGGGTCGGAAGAGGCGGGGCAGACCTGGGGCGGACTTGCGTCGGACGCCAGCGGCGAGTGGGAGGCCGGACGGGACCTTCTGGGTGGTGAGCAAAGGGGCGAGGCGCCGGATGCACGTCCTCGGAGCGGCCCAGGCGGGGGGCGGGCGATGGAGGGGCGGGCTCGGCCGTTCACGCCGCCGAGCACGTTGACAGGGCGGGAGCGGGAGGTCGCACGGCTCGTCGCGCGCGGGTTGACCAACCGCGGGATCGCGGACGAGCTGGTGATCAGCCCGGCAACCGTCGCGCGGCACGTGACGAACATCCTGACCAAGCTGGGCTACTCGTCCCGTGCGCAGATCGCCGCATGGGTCGTGGAGACCCTTTCGCCCGAGGACTGAGGGGGTGTGTACACATCTCGGAGCGGGGAGGGGGTGCTGAATACGACCATGCCTGCGTAGTCCGGTGCATGTGCTGACGCGGCGTCCAACATAGCGTCGGCGCATGATCTCCCAGGGTGTGGACGTGGCCGCCGCGTACCCCGGTGCGACGGTGACGCGTGCCGTGCTCGGCGGGGCCGGTTCCGGACCGGAGAAGACCGCGCGGCCCGCCGTGGCCGACGCGTCGTCCGGCCGGTCGCTGACGTACGGCGAGCTGGCCGCGCGGACGGGCGCGGCGGCGGCCGGGCTCGTGCGGGAGGGGATCCGGCCGGGGGACGTGGTGGGCCTGCACCTGCCGGGCGGCCCCGAGTTCGCCCTCGCGCTGCACGCGGTCACCGCCGCAGGCGCCGTCCCGTTCCCCGTGGGCGGCCTGTCCGCTGCCGAAACCGCGCGGCTGCTGGAGTCCGCCGGAGCCCGGACAGTGATCACGTGGCCGGGGCTCGCCGATGACGTCCGGGGGCAGGAGTGGCGGCTGTTCTGCTTCGGCGAGGAACCCGGTACCGAGCCGTTCTCGGCACTGCTCACCGGTGCCGCAGCGCCGACGGCCCCCGTGGATCCGGCCCGCGACTCCGGCCACGCGGAACCCGGCACCGAGCCGTTCTCTGCGCTGTTGACCGGTGCCGCTGCATCGGAGGCTCCTGTCGGCCCGGGCCGCGATCCCGGCGCCGCGGAAGCCGGTACCGAGCCGTTCTCGGCGCGGTCGACGGGTGTCGCGGCGCCGGTGGTCCCCGTCGACCCGGCGCGCGATCTCGCGCTCATCGTCTGCGCCGGTGGTCCGCCCGGACCGGGTCGGACCGTCCGGCTCACCCACGCGGAGATGGTCGCCGCCCTGGTGCGGGTCGCCGAGGCCGGCATGATCGGCGCCGCCGACACCGTGCTGACCGCGCTGCCGCTCACCGGGGTCCTCGGCCTGAACGGCGTCCTCAACCCGGGCCTGCGTCTCGGCGCCACGATCGTCGCCTTCACCGGCGGCCGCCACGACCTGCTGCGCGCGTTGCAGCGGTGGCGCGCGACCGTGGCGGTGCTGCCGCCGTCCCTGGCCGAGGCGCTCGGCCGCGATCGCACGGTCGGCCGCTACGACCTGCGGACGCTGCGCGCCGTCGTCACCGTGGGCGGGCCGCTCGCCGCCGAGGACGCGCGCGCCGCCGCGGCCCGGCTCGGCTGCCCGGTCAGGCAGGCGTACGGGCTCGCCGAGGCCGCCGGCATCACGCACCTCAACCTGCGCGCCGCCGAGGAGGGCACGCTGGACTCCGTCGGACGTGGCCTGCCCGGCGTGAAGTGGTGCGTCGTCCACCCGCGGACCGGCGCCGGCCAGCCGTCCTACCAGCCGGGCGAACTGTGCGTGCGGCTGCCGGTGGCCCGGACCGCCGCCGTCCCCGTCCGCTGGCTGCCGACCGGCGACTCCGCGTTCGCCGACGACCACGGCCGCGTGTTCGTGCTCGGCCGGGTGGGACGCGCCCGGCCCGAGCCGCCCGGCGAACCCGAGGCGGTGCTCGCCGCGCATCCCGCGGTGTCGGACGCCGCCGTCGCGCCCGTCCCCGACGAGGACCTCGGCCTGGCGCCGCACGCGTTCGCCGTCGTCACCGACGAGACCTCCGCCGACGACCTGCTCGCCTACCTCGACACGCACGTCGCCGGGCGCCGCGGGGTCGTCGCCGTGCACCTCGTCGAGGAGATCCCCCGCGACCCCGGCGGGCGCGTCCGGCGCCGGGCCCTCCTCGACCGTGCCGGCCTCGGCCGCCTCCCGTGATCCACCTGGGCGGCTACACATGTGTCTACATAGGTCTTCGGATGTGGCGGCGCTGGAGCCGGGCCTACGGTCGCCGCATGCTGGACGGAGAGACCGGCGCGGTGGGCGTCGCCGACGCGACGGTGACGCGGACGGTGCTGGCGGCGATGGGCGGCGGCGACCGGACGGCGGTCGTCGACCGGGGACGGCCGCTGGGCCGCGCCCGGTTCGCGGAGGCGGTGCCCGCGGCGGCCCGGGGGCTGCGGTGGCACGGGGTGCGCGGCGGCGACGTCGGCGCGATCCACCTCGCGGACGCCTGCGACCTGGCACTCGCCGTGCACGCGGTCGGCGCGGCCGGAGCCGTGCCCGCGCCGCTGCCGCCGGACGCGCCCGCGGACGAGCTCGCCGCGATGATGAACGAGGCGGGCGCGCGGTTCCTGATGACGGGGGAGGGGACCGCCGCGCGGTCGATGGCCGCAGCGGACGACTCGTACGTGCGGCAGGTCTTCGCGTTCGGGGACGTGCCGGGCGCCACCCCGTTCGACCGGCTGCTGGAGGCGGGTACCGGGTCCGGCGAGGCGCCGTCCCCCGATCCGCTGCGCGACGCGGCGCTGCGGCTCACTGGCCCGCGCGAGGACGTCACGCATGCCGATCGGCTCGCGGACCTCTACCGCCTGGCCGGCACCATCGCGCTCGGACAGGACGACGTGCTGGTCTGCTGCGGTTCGGACGTGCCGGTGCGGACGTGGGTCGGGCTCATCGACCTGTGCCTGGTCCAGGGCGCCGTGTTCGCCGGAGTGCCGGAGCCGGGCGCCCGCGAGCTGCTGGAAGCGGTCCTGCGGTACGGAGCGACCGCCTTGGTCGTCGGCCCCGCGAAGCTGCGCGCGCTGGCGTTCGACCACGGCGCGGTCCCGGCGCGCGGGCTCCGGGTGCTGGTGGCAGGCGCGCCGTCGGTGGAAGCGGCGCGCGCCTGCCGGATCCGGCACGGCTGGACGGTATCGCCGCTGCCCTGAGCAGCCCGCTTAAGAGAGCCTGGTGTTTTGAGCGGCTCGTCTGGAGGGTGAGTTCGTCAGGGGGATGTGGAGCCGGGCTGGAGGAGGCCGCGGTCGAAGGCCGCGGCGACCGCGGCGGCGCGGTCGTTCACGCCGAGCTTGCCGTAGATGTGCAGCAGGTGGGTCTTCACCGTGGCCTCGCTGATGAACAGGCGGGCGGCGGCCTCCCGGTTGGTGCTGCCGCGCGCGATCAGGCCGAGGACCTCCAGCTCGCGGGGGCTGAGCGACTCCTCGCCGCGCGGCGCCGCGGGGCGGGCGGCGGCGGTGCGCATCCGGCTCATCAGCCGTGCCGCCACCGACGGCGACAGCACGGACTCGCCGCGGGCCGCGGCGCGGACCGCGCGGAACAGCTCGTCCTGCAGCGCGTCCTTGAGCAGGTAGCCGGTGGCGCCCGCCTCGATCGCGGGCAGCACGTCGCTGTCGGTGTCGTAGGTGGTCAGCACCAGCACCCGGGCGGGCAGGCCGCGCTCCGCCATCCGGGTGATGGCGGTGACGCCGTCGGTGCCGGGCATCCGCAGGTCCATCAGCACGACGTCCGGGCGGAGGGCCTCGGCGAGCCGCACCGCCTCCGCGCCGTCGGCGGCCTCGGCGAGCACCTCGAAGCCGGGCTCCCCGGTGAACATGCCGCGCAGCCCGTCGCGGACCACGGGATGGTCGTCGGCGATGAGCAGGGTGATCGTGTCACCGGTCATCCGGCGTCGCCCATCGGGACGGCGGGGACGCTCGCGGAGATCGCGGTGCCCGCGCCCGGCTCCGACTCGATCTCCAGCGTCCCGGCGACGCGGGCGACGCGGCGGCGCATCGCGGTGAGCCCGTAGCCGCCGTCCGCGGTCGGCGTGACGCGGTCGGGCGCGAACCCGGCGCCGTCGTCGCGGACGTCCAGGGTGATCAGGTCGCCCATGTACGACAGGGTCACCGCGACGCGGGACGCGCCGGCGTGCTTGGCGACGTTCGCCAGCGCCTCCTGCGCGGTGCGCAGCAGCGTCCCTTCGACCTCCGGGTGCATGGTCCGTACGGTACCGGTGGTCCTGACTTCGGCGGGAACGCCGTGCAGGGCCGTCCAGCGGCCGGCGACCTCGGTGAGCGCCTCGGGCAGCGCGGACTCCTCCAGCGACTGCGGCCGCAGCGCCTGGACGGACCGGCGGGCCTCGGCGAGGCTGTCGCGCGCCATCCGCTGCGCGACGTCCACGTGCCGTTCCCAGTCGCGGTCGCGCTCGCGGGCCTGCCGGGCGGCCTGGAGCTGGGTGACGACGCCGGCGAGGCCCTGCGCGATGGTGTCGTGGATCTCGCCGGCCATCCGCTGCCGCTCGTCGTGCACGCCGGCCTCGCGGGCCTGCGCGAGGAGCTGGGCGTGCAGGCCGGCGTTCTCCTCCAGGGCCGCCTCCAGCCGCGCGTTCGCCTCGGCGAGCTCGGCGATGACGTCGCGGCGCCGGTCGGACTCCTCGCTGATGCGCCAGGCGAACAGGGTGATACCGCCCGCCAGCAGCACGTTCACCGCGAAGACCAGCAGGTAGACGAGCAGGTTCCCGCGGTCGATGCTCCCGATCCCGCCCATCTGCGCCGCGGCGCCGAGCGAGGCGCAGACGATCACGGCGAGGGCCCGCCAGCGGGGCCCGAGCCAGAACGCGTGCATGTACCCGGTGATGATCGCGAACCCGTACATCCCGTTCATCGAGATCAGCGCGCCGATCAGGCCGATCAGGACGACGTAGTAGGCGCCCGCGGCGCGGGGGCGCTCCAGCCGGTCGGGGTGGAGGACGGCGATCCATGTCACCCACGCGACCGCCGCCGTGCTCAGTCCGAGCTGGAGGGCGATCCTGCCGGGCGTCCCGTGGTCGACCAGCAGCCCGAGCGCCGTCGCCAGCCCCAGCGAGACGTACGGGACGACGCCCAGGGCGAGCCGCTCACGGCGTTCCCAGGCGTCGACGCCGTACTGGTGTTCAGGCACGTCACTCCCACCGGAAGAGCCGGGCGGCGGCCAGGGTCGCGACCACCGCGTACGCGGCCATTATCGCCAGATGGAGGGGATGCGGCGTGTGGCCCATCCAGGCGTCCCGCATGGAGCGGATGCCGGCGCCGAGAGGCGTGACGTCGCAGATCCGCTGCAGGGTGCGCGGCATCTGGTCGTAGGGGATGTACACGCCGGCGAGGAACATGCTGGGGAAGAACAGCAGCGACCCGACGGCGTTGCCGGCCCGGCCGGTCGGCACGACGGCGCTGACGAGCGAGCCGAGCGCCAGCAGCGCGAGCAGGCACAGGACCGCGGCGAGCAGGAACCAGCCGAAGCCGCGCGGCACGGGGGTGCCGAACGCCGCCGCACCGGCGACGATCATGACGGCGGCGGTCACCGCGCCCGCCCCCGCGTTGATCAGCAGCTGGGCGCCGAGCAGCGCCGACGGCCGGACGGGGGTGGCGCGCATGCGGCGCAGCACGCCGCGCTCGCGGTAGTCGGACAGCACGCCGGGCAGCATGATGAGGCTGAGGATCGCGAACGCGACGCCGGTGCCGAGGACGGCCATGTACTCGGTGGTGGTCTGCCCGCCGAGGTTCTCGGACGGCTTGGTGGCGTCCGGCATCAGCCCGAAGCCGAACAGCAGGGCGAGCGGGAGCACGACGGCGAACACGGGGGTGAGGGCCTCGCGTATCCGCATCCGGAACTCGACGGCCAGGATCTTGCCGAACATTCTGCGGCTCCTTCAGTCGCGGGCGGACGGCCCGCCGGTCAGGGCGAGGTAGGCGTCGTCGAGGGTGCGCTGGTCGATGCGCAGGTCGGCGACCACCACGCGGTTGCGGGCGAGCGCGGAGGCGACCGCGGTGGCGAAGTCGCCGCGGCCGGTGACGGTCACGTACGCGCCGGACCGCCGGACGTCGGTGACGCCGGGCACGCCGGCCAGCAGGGCGAGGTCCAGGTCGTCGACGGGCCGGAACCGCATCCGGCCGCCGCCCCCGGTGGTCTCCTCGATGAGCCGCCCGGGGGTGCCGGTGGCGACGATGCGGCCGGCGTCGAAGACGGCGAGCCGGTCGCACAGCTCCTCCGCCTCGTCCATGAAGTGGCTGATCAGCACGACGGTGACGCCGTCGTCGCGGATCCGGCGGATCAGCTCCCAGGTGGCGCGGCGGGCGTGCGGGTCCAGGCCGGTGGTCAGCTCGTCGAGGAACGCGACGCGGGGCGCGCCGACGAGCGCGAGCGCGATGTACAGCCGCTGCGCCTGCCCGCCGGACAGCTTGCGGACCCGGGCGTCCCGCTCGTCCTCCAGGCCCCACTGGGCGATCAGCTCGCCGGGGTCGCGCGGGGAGGCGTAGAAGGAGGCGTACAGTTCCAGCGCCTCCCGCACCCGGATCGATCCGGGCAGGCCGGTCTGCTGGAGCTGGACGCCGATCAGCTCGTGCAGCCGGCGTCCGTCGGTCCACGGGTCGAGGCCGGCGACGCGGGCGGTGCCGCCGTCGGGGCGGCGCAGGCCCTCCAGGCACTCGACCGCCGTGGTCTTCCCGGCGCCGTTCGGGCCGAGGATGCCGAAGATCTCGCCCTCCTCGACGGAGAAGGACACCTCGTCCAGGGCGGTGCGGCCGCCGTACCGCTTGCTGAGGCCGTTCACCTCGATGATCGCCAACGCGGGCTCCTCTGGTCGTCTCCCAACGACCACAAGGCTCCCGGGGCGGGCCTCACCGGGACATCGACCGACCGGCCACGCGGCGGCTGATCCGCCGCATCAACCGATCGGTGGAGGGGGCTGAGACGTCGCGGGCGCCACCGCGCGCGCGCGCCCGGGGCGGGCCCCGGGGCCC
>NZ_JBEYYT010000213.1:0-15764 GCF_040645715.1 Spirillospora sp. NPDC046719
CTGCGGGCCCCGGGGCGTCGCCGACGTCGGCGCCGGCGAGCGCGCCGAGGAGCGCGGGGTCGTCGGGGCGGGCGCACGATACGGCGGCCCAGCCGTCCGCCGTGCGAAGCAGCCGGCACGCGCCGCCCGCGGACACCCGTCCGCGCCGCCCGTGGCCCGTGAAGGCCGCGCGCTCGGCCAGCAGCCGCGCCCCGTCGAGGCGGGGAGCGCCCGTCCCGCCGGCGAACCGCTCCGCCAGGTCCCGCGCGACGGACGCGGCCCGGCCGGGCGGCAGCAGGGGCGGGCCGTCCGGCCGTCCCGACAGGAGCACGGCGCCGCTCGCGGCCCACGCCGACGCCGCCTCCGACACCGCGTCGGCCTCCGGTGGCGTGCCGCTCATCGGCGCCGGTCTCCCGCGCCGTCGCTGCGTACCCCCATGATCCCGACGATAGCGCCGGGCCGCCGTCAGCGGGCCACGTAGCCGCCGTCCACGGGGAGGGCGGCCCCGGTGACGAACGACGACTCGTCCCCGGCGAGGAACAGCGCCGCGGCGGCGAGCTCGGACGGCAGGCCCCAGCGGTTCATCGGCTGGACCCGCATCGGCATGTCCGGCGGCGGCGACGGGTTCTCCTCGGACGCGCCCGCCAGGCCCGTCCACGTCATGCCGGGGCAGATCGCGTTCACCCGCACGCCCTGCTCGGCGTAGTCGAGCGCCGCGCTCTTGGTCATCTGGACGACGCCGCCCTTCGCCGCCGCGTACACCGAGTGCCCCTTCCAGCCGACGAGGCCCGCGGACGACGCGGTGTTGACGACGGATCCGCCGCCGGTCCGCAGCATCGCGGCGATCCCGTACTTCATGCCGAGGAAGACGCCCTTGAGGTTCACCGCGAGGACGTCGTCGAAGGTGCTCTCCTCCTGCTCGGTGATGGGTTTGCGGGGGCCGCCGAAGCCGGCGTTGTTGCACAGCACGTCGAGCCGGCCGAAGCGGCGCTCGGCGGCCTCGACAACGGCCCGCACGTCGGCCGCCACGGAGACGTCGGCGTGCACCCCGATGGCCGCGTCGCCGATCTCCCCGGCGACATCGTCCTGCCGGCCGCTGCGGTCCGCGCACACGACCTTCGCGCCGTGCTCGGCGAACAGGAGGGCCATGGACCGCCCGATCCCCGACCCCGCGCCGGTGATCACGGCGACCTTCCCGGCGAGCCGCTCTCCGCTGTCCGTCATGGTCTGCCGTCCGTCATGGTCTGCTCCCTTGGATCGGGTCCGGCGGCGCGCTCGTCGTGGTGCGGTGCCGCGTCGTCCGTGCGAGCGCCGGGTCGTGCCTGGCGATGATCTGGCGGACGCGCGCCTCCGCCAGCGGCCCGAGCCCGTCGTAGATCCCGGCGAAGAGGCCGCGCGCCCGCCGGCCCGGCCACGGCCGCGGGAGAAGGCTCTCCGGCAGCTCCGGGTCGAGGCTCACCAGCTCGCGCCAGGCGTCCTTGACGTCCGTCCTGGCCACCAGCGCCTCCGCGGTGCCGACCTGTCCGCGCTCGACCCGGTGGAGGAGCGGTTCGTACTCGGCGATGAACGCCTCGTACCGTGCGGCGATCGCCTCGACGTCCCAGGCGGACAGCGGGTCGCCGGGACCGGCCGCGTACGTCACCTCGGCCCGCAGGACGGTCGCGTGCCCGACCCCCAGGTCCTCGAGGATCTCGACGGTCTGGTCGCGGTCGGCGTGGGGCGACACCCAGACGCTGTCGTAGAGCGGGGCGTAGCCGAGCCAGCGCAACCGCGTCCGGATCACGTACCGCAGGTCCCGCTGCTCGTCGGGGAAGGAGAACAGGACGGTCGTCCACGAGCCGTCCCACGCCCGCTCCCCGGCGCGGAACTCCACGACGCGCCGCTGGGTCTGCTCCAGGGCGCGGGCGGCGGCCGGCGCCAGCCGGTAGAACGTCCGCCGGCCGACCTTCGTCGCCTCCAGGAGGCCCCGCCGGGCGAGACGCGCGATCGCGGCCCGCGCGCTCGCCTGCGTGTTGGCGAACTCGGTGAGCAGCTCGACCAGCGCGGCGGACGGCAGGTACTCCTCGGTGCCGAACCAGTGGTCGGTGAACAGCCCCAGGAGCAGGTGCTGCGGGTTCGGCCCGACCTGCACGCGCGGAAAGTCGACGGCGGTCTCCACGTAGGCTTCCATCACGCCGGAAGGCTATCCGCGACGGTTCCGCCCGGGCCCCTGCGCATCGCCGCGGTGGTGGTCATGGTCCGGTCTCCGCTCACACGGCCGGTTCGGCGGTGGTGTCGAAGAAGGCGGCGCCGGAGTCGGGGATGCGCGGCTGGTCGAACACGTTGACCGCGTACGAGACGAGGATCATCGAGTACAGCAGCCGCAGCAGGCGGGTCGCGTCGTCGGGCAGGTCGTCGAGGTCGAGCCCGTTGAGGTAGGTGACGGCCTCCTCGGCGCGGGGGGCGATGGCGTCGTAGAAGGCGGCCAGCTCGTCGAAGGTCTTGGACAGGCGCATGTCGTAGCGTTCCTGCCGGGTCGGGCGCGCCCAGTCGGCAACCCAGGGTTCGAGGTCGGTGAACGGTGCGGGCAGGCCGGTCGCGGTGGTGGTCGGCATCAGTCCTCCTGCCGGACGTCGCGGGCCTGGTGGGCGGCGACGGTGTCGCGGACGGTCTTGTGGAACTTACGGATGAGCAGTTCCTGGTCGGACAGGTGGAACCGCTGGTTCGCGCGGGTCGACAGGCCCATCTGCGTGGCCTCGATGGTGTTGACGTCCTGCATGGCGAACTCGATGGTGCTGTCGACGACGAGTTCCTGCGCCAGCCGCTCCTGGGCGTTCTTGGGCGGGACGAAGTACAGGTCGATGTCGTAGGTGTGCTTGTCGACCGCTTCGGGCCAGTAGGTGTAGGTGATGTAGAACCCGCGGGCCCAGATCTGCACCGACAGGTTCGGGAACAGCCAGAACTGGTCGTTCCCCCAGGACTTGATGTTCCCCTTGTTGAGGAATCCGGGGAGCGGGCCGAGGTCGGGGACGTCGTCGGGGCCGAACAGCCCGGCCCGGAACAGCTTGTACACCCAGATCTGGTCGCGCTCGGCGGGGCCGGCGGTGCCGGGCTCGCGCGGCGGGAGCGGGGGCGGGCCGGGCACCGAGGTGAGCATGTGCGGGGTGAACAGGTCGTAGTGGTAGGCGTCGACCGGCGGGACGAGCTTCTCGGCCTTGGCGATGTCCTTGGCGATGAACCGGGCGTGCACGTACGGCGGGTGGTACCACTCGCAGACCGAGTCGACCGCGAGCTTCCAGTTGCCGCGGATCGGCGCGGAGAACCCGTAGTGCTGGGTCATCTCGTGGAACGGGTAGGCCTCCAGTTCCAGGAGGCGGTCGCCCAGGAAGGTGCGCAGCGGGACGGGGTCGTCGGCGAGGTTGACGAAGATGAACCCGGCGAACTCCTCGCAGTGCACCAGAGGCATCCGCAGTGAGTCCCTGTCGAGACCGAAGAACTCCTGCTCGTTGGTGACGTGGGTGACGCGGCCGTCCAGGCCGTACCGCCAGCCGTGGTACTTGCAGGTGAACTCGCGGCACGAGCCCTTGGACTCCTCCTGCGGGTGCTCCTGCCAGACGACCTTGTTGCCGCGGTGGGCGCACACGTTGTGGAAGGCGTTGACCGTCCCGTCCCGGCGCCGCGCGATCACGATCGAGGCCAGCCCTTGGAGTTCGCGGGTGAAGAACGTCCCCGGCCGGGGCAGCCGCTCGGACCGGCCGACGTACAGCCAGGACCGCTTGAACACCGCCTCGCGTTCGGCGGCGAAGAACTCCGGGGAGATCGAGTCCTCGTAGTCGACGGGCCCGGTTCCGAGGTCGGGATAGTCCGGGGTGAACTTGCCCCGCCCGGTGGCCAGGCGCTGCTGCAGCTCGGTCATGCCCTGTCTCCCTGCTGTCGCGATCCTTCGACAGTAGTCATTTTTTCCATCGAACAACAGACTAGTGTCTTCTTTTCGAGTGCCGTGGTCATGACCACGGCTTGTCGTTCCAGGCGCGGTCCAGCGGCTCCATGCCGCCGCCGAAGGGGAAGAACTCCTGCTGGGCGTAGGTCTCGCGGGCCAGGCCGTGGCCGAGTTCCTCCAGGTAGGCGCGCTTGAGGTTCTGGGTGAACAGCTGCCGCGTGTACCGCAGCACCATCGGCGGGCGCTTGATCAGCTCACGGGCGAGTTCCCAGGCCCGGTCGAGCACCTGGTCTTTCGGCAGGACCTCGTTGACCGCGCCCCACTCCTTGGCCTCCTGCGCGGACAGCTTCTTGCCGGTGAGCAGGAAGTAGCGGGCCCGGTTGTGGCCGACCAGGAAGCTCCAGATCACGTGCTGGCCGTCGCCCGGCACCTGGCCGCGCGGGAAGTGCGAGACGTCCTGGAAGTAGGCGTCCTCTGAGGCCAGCACGATGTCGCCCATCAGCGGGACCTCGGAATGGATGTTGCACGGGCCGTTGACCACGCTGATCATCGGCACGTCCACCTCCAGGACGTTCTGCTGGAGCTGCCGGTTGTACCAGGCCTTCTCGTCCAGCTTGTGCAGCCCGCGGACGCCGGGCATCGCGTCGTAGACCGGCGGGTCGGGCAGCGTGCCGTCGGGCGTCAGGCCCCAGTCGGCGTTGTAGTTCTCGCCGGTCCCGGTGTGGATGAGCACCTTGATCTCGCGGTCGCCGGCGACGTCGGCGAACGCGTCGGCCATGTCGTCGTGCGACTTCCAGTCCCACACCAGGGACCCGCCGTCGGTGTGGCACCGCATGAGCAGGATCCCGTCCTCGCTCAGCTCGAAGCCGTAGTTGGGATACCGGTCCTTGTAGTCCTCGTACCTGGCGCGCTTGACCATCGGCCGTCCCTTCGTCCCGCGGGTCCCGGCCCGCGCGGACCTCTGTTGCGCGACATCGTTTTCGCGTACGGTGCTAAATATGCATCCTTTTCGGTTCGCCGTCCAGGCGACCAAGGCGACCACGGGGGCGCAGTGGCGCGATCTCGCCCGCAAGGTCGAGGACCTCGGCTACGCCACGCTGTTCGTGGCGGACCACTACCTCGGGCCGGGCCCCGCCGCCCGCGAGTCGCGGTTGCCGCCGCAGCACCTCGCGCCGATCGCGGCCATGGCCACGGCCGCCGCCGTGACGGAGCGGCTCCGCGTCGGCTGCCGCGTGTTCTGCGTCGACTACCACGTCCCGGCCGTCCTGGCGAAGGAGGCGGCGACCCTCGACCTGCTGTCCGACGGCAGGCTGGAGTTCGGGATCGGCGCCGGCTGGAGCGAGCGCGAGTACCGGGCGATGGGGCTCGCCTTCGCGGCACCGGCCCGCCGCGTCGACAAGCTCGAAGAGGTCGTCGCCCTGCTCAAGGCCCACTGGAGCGGCGAACCCCTGAACCGTCAGGGCGCGCACGCGACCGCCACCGGATACGCGGGCCTGCCGCTGCCGGTGCAGCGCCCCCGCCCGCCGATCATGATCGGCGGCGCGCGCGAACGCGTGCTGTCGCTCGCCGCGCGCGAGGCCGACGTCGTCAGCGTCAACAACGTGCCGTTCGACGCGGTGAACGAGGCCGGCCGCACGCCCGCCGAGGAGGCGGCGCACCGCTTCGCCGTCGTCCGCGACGCGGCGGGGGAGCGCCTCCCCGCCCTGGAGATCGAGAGCTCGCCCTTCTTCACCGAGATCACCGACGACCCCGCCGCCGCGGCCGGACGCGTCGCCGAGCTCATGGGCGTACCGCCGGACGGGCTCCTCGCCCACCCCAACGTGCTGGTCGGGCCCCTCGACGAGGTCGCCGACCGGCTCCAGGAGCGCCGCGAGGTCTTCGGCGCGAACTACATCACCGTCCAGCAGCGAGAACTGGAGCGCTTCGCGCCCGTCGTCGCCCGGCTCGCGGGGCGCTAGCGGACCGGCCGCCACCGGCCGGAGGTCACGGAGGACACAAGGTGGTCGAACGGAAGAGGTCGTTCACGGACGCCCGCGTGCGGTGCGGCGCGGCGGTGCGCGATGCCTGATCGCCGGGGACCGCTCGACGGGGTGCGCGTCGTCGAGGCGGCCACGCTGGCGGCGGGGCCGACGGTGGCCACGACACTGGGGGAGTTCGGCGCCGAGGTCATCAAGGTCGAGCCGCCGGGCACCGGAGACCCCATGCGTACCTGGGGCGACCGCCGCGACGGCATCGGCCTGGTGTGGAAGAGCATCAGCCGCAACAAGCGGTGCGCCACCCTCGACCTGCGCGTTCCCGCCGGTCAGCGGCTCCTGCACCGGCTGCTCGGCGTCAGCGACGTGCTCGTGGTCGGCAACCGGCCGAGCGCCCTGGCGCGGTGGGGGATCGACTACGACTCGGTCCACGCCGCGCACCCGCACGTCGTGGTCGCGCACATCACCGGCTACGGGCGAGGCGGCCCGAAGAGCGACCGTCCCGGATACGGCACGCTCGCCGAGGCGATGAGCGGGTTCGCCCACGTCACCGGCCCGGCGGACGGCCCGCCGACCCTGCCGCCGTTCATGCTGGCCGACGGCATCGCCGGGCTCACCGCGGCCTACGCGGTCATGATGGCGCTCTACCACCGCGACGTCCACGGCGCGGAGGGCCAGCTCGTGGACGTCAGCCTCCTCGAACCGCTCGCACGGCTCATCGAGTCGGCGACGCTCGCCTACGACCAGCTCGGAACCGTCAAGGCCAGGACGGGCAACCGGCTCGACGCCAGCGCCCCGCGCAACGCCTACCGCACCCGCGACGGCCGGTGGCTGGCGATCTCCAGCGCGTCGCCGAGCATCGCCGTCCGGGTCTTCCGCGCCATCGGCCGCGCCGACCTCGCCGAGCACCCCGACTACGTCGACCCCGTCCGGCGGCAGGAGCGGGCCGTCGAGGTGGACGGGCTGGTCGCCGGCTGGGTCGCGTGCCGCACGCTGGACGAGGCGATGGCCGTGTTCGAGGACGCCGAGGTGACCGCGGCGCCCGTGTACGACGCGCCCGCCCTGCTGGCCGACGAGCACCTGCGATCCCGCGGCACGTTCCAGCCGGTGGACGACCCCGACCTCGGCCGCATGACCGTCCAGGCGCCGGTGCCGAGACTCAGCGCCACCCCGGGGCGCATCGACCACCTGGGCCGTCCCCTCGGCGCCGACAACGACCACGTCTACCGCGACCTGCTCGGCCTCGACCCCACCGAGATCGAGGGCCTGCGAGCGGAAGGAGTCATCTGATGCGCGGACCGAGGGCCCGCAGGTCCGAGCTGGCGACGCCGGCCGGCGACGAGCACATGTGCGAGAAGGCGGCGCGGTCGGGCGCGGACCTGGTCTTCCTCGACCTGGAGGACGCCTGCGCCCCGGCCGTGAAGGAACGGGCGCGCGGCGTCGCCGTCGCCGCGCTGACCGGGCTGGACTGGGGCCGCACGGCGCGCGCCGTCCGCGTCAACGGCCTGGACACGCCCTGGTGCCACGGTGACGTCATCGAGGTCGTCACGGGGGCGCGCGAGGCGCTCGATGTGATCATCCTGCCCAAGGCGCGCGCCGCGCGGGACGTGTGGTGGCTCGACGTCCTGCTCACCCAGCTGGAGGACAAGCTCGGGCTGACGCGGCGGATCGGGATCGAAGTGCTCATCGAGGAGGCCGAAGGACTGGCCAACGCCGTCGAGATCGCCCGCACCGGCGACCGCCTCGAAGCGGTCATCTTCGGCGCCGGGGACCTGTCCGCCTCGCTGCGCGCCCGGGTCGACGGCAACTTCGACCCGCTCGGCGACTACCCCGGCGACTTCTGGCACCACGCCCGCGTCCAGGTCCTGACCGCCGCCCGCACCGCCGGCATCGACGCCATCGACGCCCCGTACCCCGCCTACCAGGACCCCGACGGCTACCGCAGGGCAGCCGAGCACGCGGCCCTGCTCGGCTACGACGGCAAATGGGCCATCCATCCCAGCCAGATCGCGACGGCCAACGAGGTCTTCAGCCCGACGGCCGAGGAGGTCGCGCAGGCCAGGGCGGTCATGGCGGACTACGAGAGCGCCGCCGCCGGAGGCACCGGCGCCATCGGCCGCGACGGGCGCCTGGTCGACGCCGCGCACATGCGCCACGCGACCAACGTCCTGCAGCGAGCGGCGCTGGCGAACACCGCCCCACCGCCCTCCGGCCGGTGACACCGGGGCGGGGGCGGCCCGTCGAAGACCGCGCTGCGTACGCACGTCGCTTGCGGCGCCGTCGTGCTCGGCGCGGTCGCGGCGCCGGGCACGTCCGCATCGGCCGCGCGAGGGCCGCAGCAGTCCGTTCGGTGGCGGTCTCCGGCCGGTCACCGCAGGGCGTGACCGCTGCGGCGGCTCTCCGCCGGCTCATGCGGCGCCGCGTGACCGTCGTTCTCGGCGGCGCGGGCGATGCCTTCGCACATGCCGCCGAAGACGCGGTCGTGGAACGGCTTGAACGCCCACCAGTAGCAGTGCCCGAGCAGACCGCGGGGGTGGAACAGGGCGCGCTGCGTGAAGCGGACGCGGCCGTCGCGTTCGGACACGGACAGCTCCAGCCAGGCCAGGCCGGGCACGCGCATCTCGGCACGCAGCCGCAGGAGGCGGCCGGGCTCGATCTCCTCCACGCGCCAGAAGTCGACCGCCTCCCCGATCCGGAGCCGGCGCGGGTCGCGGCGGCCGCGCCGCAGGCCCACCCCGCCCACGAGCCGGTCCAGGACGCCGCGGGCGCGCCAGGCCAGGGGGAAGGAGTACCAGCCGCGCTCGCCGCCGATCCCCTCGATGACGTCCCATAGGCGCCGCGGCGGCGCGTCCACGGTGCGGGACCGCTCGTCGGTGTAGAGGCTGCCGCCGGCCCAGGCCGGGTCGGTGGGCAGCGGGTCGCTGGGAGCGCCGGGGACGCTCGCCGACGACCAGCGGGTGGCGACGTCCGCCTCGCGGACGCGGCGCAGCGCCAGGGACACCGCCCGCTCGAAGCCGGTCAGGCCCTCGTCCGGCGGAGGGATGTAGCGGCTGATGTCGTGCTCGCGGCAGATCACCTCGTTGCGCAGCGACTCCACGAGCGGGCGCGCCAGACGGCCCGGGACCGGCGTGATCGCGCCGACCCACAGGCTCGACAGCCACGGGCTCAGCACGGGCACCGGGATGATGAGGCGCGGCCTGAGCCCGGCGACGGCGGCGTAGCGCCGCATCATGTCCCCGTAGGTGAGCACGTCCGGACCGCCGATGTCGAAGCCCCGGCTGACCCGGGCGGGCAGCCCGGCGGACGCCACCAGGTAGTGCAGGACGTCCCGGATCGCGATCGGCTGGATGCGGGAGTGCACCCAGCGCGGGGTCACCATCACCGGGAGCCGCTCGGTCAGGTACCGCAGCATCTCGAACGACGCCGAGCCCGACCCGATGATCACGGCGGCGCGCAGCCACACGGCGGGCACCCCGGCGTCCAGCATGATCCGCCCGACCTCGGCGCGGGACCGCAGGTGCGGGGAGAGGTCCTCCTCCGGGTCCATCCCGCCGAGATAGACCAGCCGCCCGGTGCCGGCGTCGCGGGCCGCGTCGGCGAAGGTGCGGGCCGAGCGGCGGTCGGTCTCGCCGAACCCGCCCGGGCCGCCGATCGCGTGGATCAGGTAGTAGGCGACGTCGACCCCTTCGAGGGCCCGGCGGGTCGACTCGGGGTCGGTCGCGTCGGCCTGGACGATCTCCACCCGGCCGGCCCAGGGGTGGTCCCGCAGCCGGCGCGGGGAACGCGCCATGCACCGCACGCGGTAACCGGCGTCGAGCAGTTCGGGCACCAGCCGGCCGCCGATGTAGCCGCTGGCCCCCGTCACCAGGCACAGGCGCCCGGCGCCCGGCTCAGCGGGCGGCGACATCGTCCGCAGCCGGAACGGGCACGGCTCTGATCATTGCTCCCCCCTCGCGGTCGGACGGCCCGTACCCGGCGCCCCTGGGGACAAGCGCGGCCCGACCCGGTCTTTGCCCGCCGTGGTCCAACCGGAGCGTTCTCCCCTGCACCATGCGGTGCGTTTCCGCAGGTCATAGGCCGACATTCCGTTCGATCCCAGAGGAATCAGAGATACTGCTTCCCCACAAAGATTCCCATGAGTATCTTTGTGGCCAGTGGGCTGCTGAATGGTCGCCGGCGGACGCGTGAGCAGCCGGACTCCCACGCCCCAGAAGGAGACAGTGTCGTGAGCGGACCATCGGAAAAGACGCAGGCGCCCACCCCCACCGAATCGCTCGGCGCGGCCTCGCTCGGCGCCCAGGCCCAGTCCCCGACCAGACCCGTCCGGATCTGGGCCGCCATCGGCGGCGCGATCCTGGTCTTCCAGCTCTATGTGTGGATCCGGTGGATCTCCGGCCCCTACTTCAAACGGGTCCCCGCCGGGCCGAGCGATCCGCCGACGCTGATGAAGGCGATCCTCATCGCGTGGACGGGCGTGATCCTGATCGGCCTGCCCGTCGGCGTCTACTTCTTCATCATCAGGCCCTGGCGCCGCGAGCGGCGGATCACGCTCGACGGGATGCTCCTGGTGTCCTGCGGGCTGCTGTTCTTCCAGGACCCGTTCCTCGACTACTTCAACACCTGGTGCACCTACAACGGCTGGCTCTGGAACATGGGCGCCTGGACGCAGGACGTCCCGGGGTGGCAGTCGTTCGGGGAACCGGGCCACATGCTGGCCGAGCCGCTGCTCATGAACGCGCCGGGCTACTCCTACGGGGTGCTGCTGTGCACGATCCTCGGCTGCTGGGTGATGCGCCGGGTCAAGGCGCGGTGGCCGAAGATCGGCAACGTCGGGCTGATCGGCGTCCTGGTGGCGTGGTCGTTCTTCTTCGATCTCGTCATCGAGGGCCTGTTCCTCATGCCGATGGGCCTCTTCACCTACCCCGGCGCCATCAGATCCCTGACCATCAACGCGGGCCACTACTACCAATGGCCGGTCTACGAAGGGCTCATGTGGGGCGGCGTCCAGGCGGGCCTGTGCGCGTTGCGCTACTTCACCGACGACCGCGGCCGGACGTTCGTGGAGCGCGGGCTGGACCGCGTCCGGGGCGGCATGGTGAGGCAGCAGTCCACGCGCTTCCTGGCGATCTTCGCGGCGTGCAGCGTGTTCTTCTTCGTGTTCTACAACGTCCCGGTGCAGTGGTTCGCCATGCACGCCGACCCGTGGCCCAAGGACATCCAGAAGCGCTCGTACTTCATGTCGGGCATCTGCGGCGACGGGACGGGGCGGCTGTGCCCCGACCCGTCCCTGCCGACCTCGCGCAAGGGCTCCGCCACCATCGGCCCGGACGGCAAGGTCGTCCCCCCGAAGGGCAAGGAGCTTCCCACGATCGTTCCCTTCGACAGGGGCCGCTGAGATGCCGGCCGATCGATCCACCGCCGTTCGCCCCGCCACGGAGGCGCCGTTCTACCGCGCGGTCGGGGACGAGGAGGAGGTGTTCCGGGCGGCGGCCGGAGGAGGTCTCCCCGTGCTGGTGAAGGGGCCGACGGGATGCGGGAAGACCCGCTTCGTGCAGGCCATGGCGCACGAGCTCGGCCGCGAGCTGATCACCGTCGCGGGGCACGAGGACATGACGTCGGCCGACCTGGTGGGCCGGTTCCTGCTCAAGGGCGGGGAGACGGTCTGGGCGGACGGCCCCCTGACCCGCGCCGTGCGGGAGGGCGCCATCTGCTACCTCGACGAGGTGGTGGAGGCGCGCCAGGACACCACCGTGGTCATCCATCCGCTCGCCGACCACCGCCGCGAACTCGCCCTCGACCGGCTCGGCACGACGCTGCGGGCGGCGCCCGGGTTCCAGCTGGTGATCTCCTACAACCCCGGCTACCAGAGCGTCCTGAAGAACATCAAGGAGTCGACCCGGCAGCGCTTCGTCGCCATCGAGCTCGATTTCCCGCCTCCCGAGGTCGAGGCGCAGATCGTCGCCCGCGAAGCCGGGATCGGTATCGAGACCGCGGAGGCCCTCGTCCGGCTCGGCAACGCCGTCCGGAACCTGGACGGCTCGCCGCTGCGCGAAGTGGCTTCCACGCGGATGCTGATCCTCGCCGGCTGCCTCGTCGCGCAGGGGCTGCCCCTGCGCGCCGCCGCGCGGTCCGCCGTCGTCCAGGCCCTCTCCGACGATCCGGACGTCGTGCGCGCCCTCGGCGAACTCGCCGACGCCGTCCTGCCCCCGGCATGACGCCGTCCGGGTCCGCCGGTCCCGACCGGTTCCGGCTCCTCGCCACCTCGATCGCGGGCCGGGCCGTCGGGGTCGCCGAGGCGCCCGCCGGCGAGGCCGCCCACACCGACGGCCGGGTCGTCTTCGTCTCGGCGGGCGGCTCCCTCGCGCGGCAGCGCGGCGAGGCGCTGGTGCAGAGCGCTCTGCTCGGTGCGGGGAGCCTGGACCAGCGATGGATCAGGGCCCTGTGGGCACGTCCCTCCCTAGCGCGCCGGTACCTGGCGCTCGAAGGACGACGCGTGCTCGCCGAACTCGTCGGACGGTATCCGCTCGCAGCCGCGCTGGACCTCGGCGGGGAACCGAGCACCACGACCGCTCGGGAGTCGCTCGAAAAGGCGAGGGGCCGGGCGAAGCTGCCCGACCCCCCGGAATGGTTCGGGGTGATCAAACCGTCCCGGTTGCTGGCCGCCCCCGCCGGACCCGGCGCGCGCGCCACCGACAAGGAAACGCGCCTCGAATTCGATCCGATCGACCTGCCCGAGGCCGATGACGACGGCGACCAGGAGGAGCCCCGGGAAAGCAAGATCCTGAAGCTGTTCGAGAATCCGCTGTTCGCCTCGCGGGCCCTGTCGGACCACTTCCGGAAGCTGCTCGGCGGATCGCGGGCCTCCGGGGACGGCGCCGCCGGGACGGAGGCGAGGGTCCGCTCGGTGCGGCGGGTGAACAAGACCGGCGAGAACGCCCGCCCGCTTCCCACGCGGATCCGTTTCACCGACGACGGCAGGCCAGGCGTCGCCGTGGGCGTCGGCGGAGCCCTCCATCCGGAGTGGGACGTGCACAACGGCCGCTACCGGCCCGACTGGTGCCGGGTCATCGACTTCCCCCTGACCGCGGCCGCCGACATCTCCGCGGCCGACATCTCCGCGGCCGGCGTCCCGCGCGACGACGTGCTGCGGCGGCGCCTGTCCCGCGTGGGCCTCGGTCCCCGGATCCTCCGGGGCCGTCCCGACGGCGACGAACTCGACACCGAGGCGCTCATCGATCTCTTCGTGGACGTGCGCTCCGGCCATTCGCCGCCCGAGCACGTCTACCAGGAACGCCGGAAGGCCGCCCGCGATCTCGGCGTCCTCGTCCTGCTCGACGCCTCCGGATCCGCCACCGACGCCGATCCGGGCGGCCTCGCCGTGCACGACCACCAGCGGCGGGCGGCCGCCACCCTGGCCGCCACGCTCGAAGAGCTCGGCGACCGCGTCGCCGTCTACGCCTTCCGGTCGCAGGGCAGGCACGCCGTCCATCTGCCGATCGTGAAGGCGTTCGGGCAGAGCTTCGACGCCATCGGACGGGCCCGGCTCAACCGGCTCCGACCATCCGGCTATACGCGGCTCGGCGCCGGAATTCGCGGTGCAGGCGAGATCCTGAAAACCGAAGCCGGTACGCCGCATCGCCTCCTGCTCGTCCTTTCGGACGGATTTCCCTACGACAATGGTTACGAAGGCCGGTACGCGGAGGCCGATGTTCGCAAGGCCCTTGAAGAACTCCACGCCGACGGTGTCGCCTGCCTCTGCCTCTCGATCGGCGCCACCGCGGACGCCGATGGGCTCGGACGCGTCTTCGGCCCCGCGAGCCACGCCACCGCCGCGACCCTCGCCGACCTGAGCCCGCGAATGGACGAGTTGTTCCTCGCCGCCCTGAAGCGGCTCACCGAGGTCACCGGCGCCGGAACGGGGCCGGACGGTCGGCGGCCCGCGCGCGGGTCCTGGCATAATCGCCGGCATGGTTGAGCGTTGGACGAGGGAGCGGCGCCGCGACCACACCCGCTCCCTCCTCGTGGACGCGGCGGAGGAGGTGTTCGCCGAAAAGGGCTTCACGCAGGCGACGCTCGACGACATCGCTTATGCCGCCGGCTTCACGAAAGGCGCCATCTACAAGCACTTCGGAACGAAGGAAGACCTTTTCCTGGCGGTCAGCGACCGGCACTGGCGCCGCTACTTCGACGACTTCGCCGAAGTGGTGTCGGCGGTGACCGAGGTGGGGGCGCGCGAGCTCGACGAGGTCGCGCGGCGGTGGCGCCGGCTCAGCGAGGACCGCGGCGCCGAGCACGCCGCGCTCGGCCACGAGTTCACCCTGTACCTGCTCCGCAACCCCGACGCCAGGGAGCGGGTGGAGGCCAAGCGGCTGGAGGCCGCGGAGGCGCTGGCGAAGTTCATCATGGAGGGCATCGAGCACATCGGCGCGACGCTGCTGATCCCTCCGCTGACGTTCGCGCAGGTGCTCATCGCGACCAGCGACTCCGTGGCGCTGGGCAGCCAGCTGGACGACGTCGACCTGTACCGGCCGGTCCTCGAGATGTACATGTCGGTCGTCAAACTGCCCTGACCACCGGCGGGGCGGAGCGGGGCGGGCGTCACGGGGACGCGACCGAGATCGACTTGATGTCGAGGTAGGCGTCGAGGCCCTCGCGGCCGAGCTCGCGGCCGTAGCCGCTGGCCTTGACGCCGCCGAACGGCGCCGCCGGGTCCATCGAGTACCCCTGGTTCACCCCGAAGGTGCCGGTCCGCACCCGCGCGGCCACGTCGAGCCCGTGCTCGGGGTCGGCCGTGAACACCGCGCCGGCCAGGCCGTACGCGGAGTCGTCGGCGACGCGGACGGCCTCGTCCTCGGTCCGGTAGGGGATCACGGCGACCACCGGGCCGAAGATCTCCTCGCGGGCGACCGTCATCGACGGGTCGACGCCGCCGAACACGGTGGGCCGCACGTACCACCCGTGCCGGACGCCGTCGGGCGGTTCGGTGCCGCCGGTGACGAGCCGGGCGCCCTCGCGGACGCCGGTGTCGATGTAGTGCCGCACCCGCCGCCGCTGGCGCTCGGAGACGAGCGGCCCCATCTCGGTCTCAGGATCGGCCGGATCGCCGATCTTGATGGCCGACAGCGTCGCCGCGAGCGCCTCGGTGTGCTCGCCCGCGCGGTCGGCGGGCACGAGGACGCGGGTGAGGGCGTTGCAGATCTGCCCGGCCATGCCCATGCCCGAGAAGCGGACGGCGGTCGCCACGGCCGCGGGGTCGGCGTCCGCCAGCGCGATGGCCGCCGACTTCCCGCCGAGTTCGAGCCCGACCCTCGTGAGGTTCGCCGCACACGCCGCCGCCACCTGCCTGCCCGCCGCGGTCGACCCGGTGAAGGAGACCTTGTCGACGCCGGGGTGGGCGACCAGGTACGCGCTCGTGTCGCGGTCGGCGGGCAGGACGCTCACCACGCCCGGTGGGAGGCCCGCCTCCTCGACGAGCTCGGCGAGGAGCAGCGCGTCGAGCGGTGACTCCGGCGCGGGCTTGAGCACGGCGGTGCAGCCGGCGAGCAGCGCCGGGACGATCTTGGTGACGGTCAGGAACTGCGGCATGTTCCACGGGACGACCGCGGCGACGACGCCGACGGGTTCCCTGCGCAGGACGATGTCCGATCCGTACGCGCCGGGCCGGTCCTCCCGCCACGGATGTCCTTCGGCGATGTCGGCGAGCGCGGTCATCATCGACCAGGGGAGCGCGACCTGCGCGCGCCTGGCGAAGGAGATCGGGGCGCCCAGCTCCGCGGTGATGAGGCCGGCCATCTCGTCGCGGCGCTCGCCGTAGAGCGCGGCCAGCCGGCGGACGGCCGCGATCCGCTCCGCGGGGTCGGTGCGCGGCCACGGCCCCTCGTCGAACGCCCGCC
>NZ_JBEYYT010000214.1:0-15749 GCF_040645715.1 Spirillospora sp. NPDC046719
GCGCCTCGTACCGCCCGGTCGCCGCGAACGCCACCGTCGCCGCCCAGGCGCGCACGTCGCCGGGCCCGTGCGCCCCCGCCGCCAGCCCGAAGTCCACCACGACCGGCGCGCCGTCCACCACCAGCACCGTCCCGGGCCCCAGCTCGCCGTGCGCCAGCCCCGCCCGGTGCACGGCGGCGAGCGCCTTCGCCAGCCCGGCCGCCATGCGCCGCAGCGCGTCGCCCGCCATCGGCCCCTGCTCCGCGACGACCTCCGCCAGCGGACGGCCCGGCACGAACCGCGACACCACGTACGGCCGCCGCCCTCCGGACTCCCCGTCCAGGACGTCCGCCGCGTAGGGGCTGGCCACCGCGCGCATCCGCTCGATGTCCGGCGCGGCACCCGGCGGGAGCAGCCTGATCGCCACGTCGCGCCCGTCCGGCCCGGTGGCCCGGTGCACGCCGGACGCACCGGCCGGCCGCGCCAGCAGCCGGTACGGCCCGATGTGCTCCTGGTGGCTCGTCTCGCCGCTCATATGGCCCGCCACCCTACCCACCGCCCCACCGCCCCCGCAGCGATCCGCCACCACCCCCCACGTGCAGGCACGCGATGCGGGCACAGCTGGCCGGCAGAGGCGCGCACGCCGCTAGATATAACCGGTGCGGCGGAGTTCGGTTTCCAGGGCGGCGAGGAAGGCGTCGACCTCGTCCTTGTCGTAGGTCTCGCGGAGCCGCCGGAGGGTGAACGAGCGGGCGCGGACGTCGTCGGCGCCGATGACCTCGGCGAGGCCGCGGCGGTCGCCCTCCAGCCAGTCGCGGACGCGGGCGAGGAACCCGTCGACCTCGGCGGGGTCGTACCCCTCCTTGAAGCGGGCGCGGGTGAAGCGGGCGGTGCCGAGCAGCGCGATGACGCGGCGGACGTCGGCGAGCCGCCCCGGCATCACCGGGCGGCCCTGGAGGAGGCCCTGCGCGTGCCTCGCGTAGAGGCTCGCGGCCTGGTAGATCTCGGCGAGGCGGGGGGCGTTGGCGGGGACGCCGGTGCCGGTGCGGGCGTCGCGGGCCGCGCGGGTCGCGGCGTCGAGGGACTTGCGGGCGTGGCCGGCGGCGTGCTCGGACCAGGTGCCGCCGATGGCGTGGCTGCGCTCGGCGGCGACGAGCTCCCGCTTGGCCTCGGCGAGCGACACCTCGATCACCGAGACCGTCAGCGCAAAGCCGGCCTGCGCGAACGCGGCGCGGCCCGCGACGACCCGGTCCGCCGGCGGCGCCGGCTCGGGCGGCGGGGGCGGCTCCGGTTTCGGGGCGGGCTTGAGCCGCAGCCGGGGCGCGATCGAGCCGGGGTTGGCGAACCGCGCGGCCAGCTCCGCCGCGTCGGGCCGCTGGTCGGGGTCGCGGGCCAGCGCGTCCTCCAGCACCTCGCGCAGGTCGGGGTCGATGCCGGCGAGGTCCGGCCACCCGGTCAGGACGCGGCGGACGAACGCCGCCGGGCTCGTCGCCTCGTAGGTGCGGCGCCCGGTCGCGGCGTAGGCGATCGTCGCGGCCCAGCCGAACACGTCGGTGGGCGGCCCGGCGGGCCTGCCCTCCAGCACCTCGGGCGAGACGTAGCCGGGCGTGCCGACGGGCCCCTGGGTCAGCCGCGACGCCCCGGACAGGGACGCGATGCCGAAGTCGATCAGGATCGGGTCGCCGGACACCATCATCACGTTGCCCGGGTTGACGTCGCGGTGGACGCTCTCGGCCTCGTGGACGGCGGCGAGCGCGCCGGCCAGGCCGCCGGCGAGCCGGAGCAGCCCGTCGCGGGGCAGCGGGCCGCGGCGCTTGACCGTCTCCAGCAGGGAGGTGCCCTCGACGTAGCGGGTGACGATGTAGGGCGGGTCGGCGTCCACGTCGTGGTCGACGAGCTCGACGACGTTGCGGCTGCGGATCCGGCGCATCGCCTCGACCTCGCGGCGCAGCCGGTCCTTCGCCTGGAACTCGGCGGGCAGGAACGGGTGCAGCGTCTTGATCGCGATCATCCGGCCGTCGTCGGCGCGGGCGAGGAAGACGTCGCCCATGCCGCCGCGGCCGAGCCGCTGCAGCGGCCGGTACGGGCCGATCGGCGCCAGCGGGCGGGGCCGTTCGCCGGACGCGCGGCCCCCGGTGGACACGGCCGGGCCGCCGCCGGTGGACACCCGCAGCCCGGCGGAGTCGGGGCGCAGCGCCCGCAGCCGCTTCACCAGCGCCTCCGCGGACGGGCGGGCGGCCGGGTCGGCGGCGAGCGCGTCGGCGAGCAGCGGCCGCAGCTCGTCGGGGACGCCGCTCAGGTCGTGGTCGCCGCGGATGATCCGGACGCAGACCGCCGCGTCGTTCGGGGCGTCGTAGAGGTCGGCGCCGGTCGCGGCGAACGCCACGGTCGCGGCCCACGCGAACACGTCCGCGGACGGGCCCGCGTCGGCGCCCTCCAGCAGTTCGGGCGCGAGGTAGCGCCAGGTGCCGGACCGGCCGCCGCCGGTGTGGGTGAGCCGGGTGTCGTCGACGCCCTGGGAGATGCCGAAGTCGATCACGACCGGCTCGCCGGCCTCCAGCAGCACGTTGCCGGGCTTGATGTCGCGGTGGACGACGCCGGCGCGGTGAACCGCCTCCAGCGCCTCGGCGGTGCCGACGGCGATCCGCCACAGCGCCGCGCCGGTGATCGCGCCGCCGACGCGGACCTCGTCCAGCAGCGGCCGCCCCTCGACGTACCGGGTGACGATGTAGGGGACGCGGGCGTCCACGTCGAACTCGACGATCTCGGCGACGCGGGGGCTGGTGACCCGGCCCATCGTCTCGACCTCGCGGCGCAGCCGGGCGCGCGAGTCGGCGGCGTCGACCAGGTGGGGGTGCAGGGTCTTGACGGCGAACGTGCCGCCGCGCGGGTCACGGGCGCGGAACACCTGCCCCATGCCGCCGGAGCCGATCAGCTCCACCGGGCGGTACGGGCCGATCATCTCCCCGCCCGCGTCCAAGGGTTCGGCGGGGAGCGCGTCCTGCGGGAGCGGCGGCGCGGGGACCGGGGCGGAGAACGGCGGCGGACCGCCCGGAGCCCCGCGCGGCGGCGGGGGGAGCCAGGCCCCGTCAGACGAACGGGAACCCGGTGACGAGGTCGTGGACATCGCTGCGCAGGCTCTCCAGGTTCTGGCTCATGCCGTCCAGCGGGGTGGTGTCGGGTGGCTGCTTCTGGGAGAGGCCGACCAGCACCGCCGCGAAGATCCCCAGGATGAGGGCGGCGGCGAGGGCGGCCTCGGTGCGCGGGAGCAGCGCCCCCCAGATCCGGGCGAGCTGGCGGCGCGGCGCGCCGCTGCCCGGCGCCAGGCAGAGCAGCCCGATCACCGCCATCGCCGAGTACGCGATCGCCCGGGACGCCGTCATGTCGGACTTGGTGAAGATCAGCACGCCGAGCAGGACGAGCCCGGCGAACACGCTGAGCGCCGCCAGCAGCGCGGTGACCATCACGGCGCCGGGCAGGTGCAGCGGCGTCCGGAACGCGGCGGCGACCGCGTCGCCCGAGCGGGGGCCGCGCCGGGTCCGCTTGCCCTCCATGCCCTGCGCGGCCTTGTCGGCGCTGCGCAGCACCAGCACGCCCACGATCGTCACGCCGACCGCGAGCAGCGGCGCGATGTTGGCGAAGCCGAGGAGCGCCACCAGGACGAGGAAGCCGAGCACCCGGTACCACCCGTAGGGCTTGCGGGCGTCCTTGTCGCGGTCGTCGCGGGCGGGTTCGGGACGGCGGTGCTGCGTGTCCTGCTGCTGCGGGTCGTAGGGGCCGCCCTGCTGCGGGCCGCGCTGCAGCGCGTTCGGCGGCGGCTGGTTGGGGGGCGGCTGGGTCGGCTGCTGGTTGTAGGGGCCGTAGTTCGCCGGCTGGTACGTCCCCTGCGTGCCGTAGTTCTGCGGTCCGTACCGGGGCGCGGCGTCGTAGGGGCCGGGCGCGGGCGGCGGGACGGGCGGCGGCGCGGCCGGCGGGAGCTGCCCGACGAAGTCCTTCGGCTGCGCCGGGACGGGCGCGGGCGCCGGCAGCGGCGCGGGCGCGGGGGCCGGCCCGCCGGCGAGCCCGTCCGTGCGGCCGGGCGTCTCGTCCGGCGGCATCGCGAACTGCCGGGCGTGGTCGGGCGCGGGCCGCCCGACCGGCTGGGACGTCGCGTCCGGGCGGGTGTAGTGCTGGTCGATCCGCGTCTGGTCGGTGATCGTCGCTTCGAGGTGGATGCGCCGGGCCAGCTGGACGAGGTTCACCGCGGTGGGCCGCTCGGCCGGGTTGCGGGCCATCGCCGAGCGCAGCAGCGGCAGCAGCGCCTCCGGCACGCCGTCCAGGTCGGGCGTGCCCTGCATGATCTTGTAGAAGATCGACTCGAAGGTGCCGGAGCCGAACGGCGGGCGGCCGGTCGCGGCGTAGGCGACCGTGCCGGCGAGCGCGTGCACGTCCGACGGCGGCCCCGCGTCCTCGCCCTCGATGATCTCCGGGGCGAGGTAGCCGGGGGTGCCGATGACCATGCCGGTGGCGGTCAGCCGGGTCGCGTCCGCGCCCTGCGCGATACCGAAGTCGATCACGACGGGCTCGCCGTCCACGATCATGACGTTGCCCGGCTTGAGGTCGCGGTGCACGATCCCCGCGCCGTGGATGGCCGACAGCGCCGACGCCAGGCCGACCGTCAGCCGCTGCAGGCCCGGCCCGTAGATCGGGCCGCCCTCCTCGACGACCTCCTCCAGCGTGCGGCCGGGCACGTACTGGGTGACGATATAGGGCTGGTCGGCGGTGACGTCGGCGTCGAGGATCTCCGCGACGTGGGGGCTGTGCACGCGCCGCATCGAGTCGACCTCGCGGGCCAGCCTGCGGCGTGCCGTGGCGTCGCCCGCCACCGCCGGCCGCAGCACCTTGATGGCCACGTTGCGACCCTCGGGGTCGGCGCCGAGGTAGACGACGCCCATGCCCCCTTCCCCGAGGGTCTGGAGCACGCTGTAGTGGCCGATACGGTCCCCGGACGTGACTGCTCCCTCCATCGTTTCCGAAACCCTACCTTCGCCGCCCCGGCGAGAAGGATTCAACGGTCATCTCAGGCCGCCGCAAACCGGCCGCGAACCGTGATAGGGTCGTCACTTTGCGCGAGCGCCCCCGCGATCCAGCGGGCGGTCGGCCGGTCCGCCGGGTCCCGCGCCAGCGCGCGGCGCACCACCCCGAGCAGCGGCTCCGGCACCCCGTCCAGATCCGCCTGGCCGCGCAGGATCCGGAAGCACACCCCGTGCAGCGAGCCCCGCCCGAACGGCGGGCGGCCCGTCGCCGCGAACGCCGCGGTCGCCGCCCAGGAGAACGCGTCCGACGCGGTCGTGGCGCGCTCCCCCTCGATCAGCTCCGGGGCCAGGTAGGCGGGCGTCCCCACGACCATCCCGCGCCGGGTGATCTGCTCCATCCCCTCCTGGTGGGAGATGCCGAAGTCGATCAGCGTCGGCCGGTCGCCCAGCACGATCACGTTGCCGGGCGAGACGTCCCGGTGCAGCACGCCCGCGTCGTGCACGTCGGCGACGGCCAGCGCCAGCCGCCGCGCGAACCGGACGAGCCGGTCCCCCGCGAGCGGCCCGTACGCGTCGACCAGCGCGTTCAGCGGGCAGCCCGGCACGTACTGCATGACGACGTACGGCCGCTCCGCCGACACCCGGCCGTCCAGCAGCCGCGCCACGTACCGGCTGTTCACCCGCGCCTGCACGGCCAGCTCGCGGGCCAGCCGCGCGAGCGCCTCCGGCTCGCCCGCGACCTGCGGGCACAGCTCCTTGACCGCGACCTCGCGGCCCTGCGCGTCCAGGGCCAGGTGCACGATCGCGGTGCTCCCCCGGCCGATCTCGTCCAGCAGCCGATACTCACCCAGGCGCCGTTGGGTCCCCATGAACACTGAGACGCCGGAAACCGCGATCACGTTCCGGCGAAACCCGATCGGACGCCGGCGGCGGCGCGGCCGTTCCCGCGAGAAGATCACGAAACGGCCGCGACGCGGCGCGAGGCGGTCCCGGCGCGGTGCGGGGCGGTCCCGGTGCGGGGCGGTCCCGGTGCGGGGCGGTCCCTGTGCGGGGCGGTCCCTGTGCGGGGCTCAGCCCTTGCGGGCGGCCTGGCGGGCGCGGCGCTCCTCGCGGCGGGTCTCGAACTTGGTCGCGGCGGCGTCGAGCTGCTCCATGAACTCGGCGAGCTCCTCGCGGGCCTTCTCCCCGTCGCCGGTCAGGTCCGTGCGGTCGAAGACCCCCCACTTGCGCAGCACGGGGCTGAGGACGTCGTCGTGGTGCAGGCGCAGGTCGTAGATGCCGGCGTTGGCGATGACGACGGACTTGCGCAGGAACCCGTCGATGCTGTGGCCGGGCATCTGGAACGCCTTGACGACGTCGGTGATGGCCCGCATCGTCTCGTTCGGGGCGGCCTCCAGCGCGGCGCCCATCAGGTTCCGGTAGAAGATCATGTGCAGGTTCTCGTCGGCCGCGACGCGCGCCATCATTTGCTCGCAGAGCGGGTCACCGGACGCCTTGCCGGTGTTGCGGTGCGACACGCGGGTGGCCAGCTCCTGGAACGACACGTAGGCGGTGCCGTGCAGGAACGATTCGCCGTGGTCGGCCTCGTAGCCGGCCTCCATGTGGTGCATCCGGGCCCGCTCGAGCGCGACGGGGTCGACGGCGCGGGTGACGGTGAGGTAGTCGCGGATGACGATGCCGTGCCGGTTCTCCTCGGCCGTCCACCGGTTGACCCAGGTGCCCCAGGCGCCCTCGCGGCCGAACACGGTCGCGATGGCGCGGTGGTAGCCGGGCAGGTTGTCCTCGGTCAGGAGGTTGACGATGAGGGACTCGCGCGCCTCCGGGGTCACCTTCGACTGCTCGATCGACCAGGGCTCGCCGTCGAGCGGCCCGTCGAAGTCGCGGCCCTCGCTCCACGGCACGTACTGGTGCGGGAACCATTCCTTGGCCATGGACAGGTGCCGGTTGAGCTCCGTCTCGACCACCGGCTCGAGGTCGAGCAGGAGGCCGGTCTGGAACTTCTCTTCGGGGGTCACGGACATGCGTTTCCTTCGCTGGACGAGTTGGAGTGCCGGACGGTGCCGCCGCGCCCGCGGCACGTTCTGGGGCGCCCGGCAGGCCGAACCTCAACCTACTCAAGCGTAGGTTCGATGGTCGCCAGTCCACCTGACCCGCGTCAAGTCACCCCCGTGACAATCAACCACGGGAGTGTTTTGTAGACCTGAGCGAAACCAGCGGCTTCCTTTTGTCACTGCGTGTCGGCCGCCTGGTGCCACATCCGGTTCACCGCGGCGCGGAGCAGCGGGCGCGGGACGAGCTTCAGCGCGGGCAGCGCGGCCTTGTACTGCGCGCCGGGAACGCAGAGCGCGCGGCCGGCCGCCACCGCGTCCAGCCCGGCCCTGGCCACGTCGTCGCGGCGCAGCCACAGCAGGTTCGTCGGGGCGTCGTCCTCGGTGCGGGTGAACCCGGGGCACAGCGCGGTCACATGGACGCCCTTGGACGCGACCTCCGCGTGCAGGCTCTCGGAGAAGGACGCGACGTACGCCTTGGTCGCGCCGTAGGTGGCGCTGCCGGGCGACGGCGTGAACCCGGCCATGGACGCGACGTTCAGCACGCCGCCGCGGCCGCGCAGGATCATCCCGGGGATCGCCGCGTGGGTGAGCCGCACCAGCGCGGTGACGTTCAGCTCCATCTGCCGGAGGTGGTCCTCCACCGGCAGGTCCGCGAACGCTCCAAAAGCGCCGTGGCCCGCGTTGTTGACCAGGAGCTCGACGGGTTCGGCGCGCAGCCGCCGCTCGATCTCGCCGCGCTGCGCGGGGTCGGTGAGGTCGGCGGCCAGCACCTCGACCGCGACCCGGTACCGCTCGACCAGCTCGCGGGCGAGCCCGTCCAGCAGGTCGCCGCGGCGGGCCACGATGACCAGGTCGGTGCCGCGGGCGGCGAGGAGGCGGGCGAAGCTCTCGCCGATCCCGCTGGACGCGCCGGTCACGAGCGCGGTTCGGTACGCGTGTCGCATGGCGGCAGATGCTATCGGCGATCTTCGTCCGGACCGGGCCGGCCGCCGAAATCGCATGGCGTCCGGATCCGGCGCCCCGGACGCGCGCGGTGCCCGCCCTCGGCCCGCCGTCGGTTCGCCCTCGGTCCGGACGCGGGACGGCCCCGGGCCGGGGCCGTCCCGCTGGCCGTCAGCGGGCGGCGGTTTCGGACGTCCGGATCGGTTCGACGTCCGCCACAACGGCGGCCGGCGGCAGCATCGCCACCGGGTCCTCCCCCGCCATCCAGAGGCCGACGAGGAACGCCGTCGTCGCCTCCAGGAGCCTGGCCCGCGCCAGCCCGCCACCGTTCATCGGGACGCAGCCGATGTCGGACACCAGGCGGCGCGCCACGGCCAGCGCGTCCGGGTCGTCCCCGCACAGCGGGACGCCGAGGGGCCGCCCGCCGAACTCCGGCGGCGCCATCCGCCACACCGTGTCCGGGCACGTGTTGAACGCCTTCACCACCCGCGCGCCGGTCAGGTCGGCGATGCGGCGCGCCGCCGAGGGGCCGCCCTCGGTCTTCATCCGCTCGAACGGCGGCTCCATCGGGTTCGTGCAGTCGAGGAGGACGCGTCCCGCGAGGGGGCCCGCCTGCCGCAGGGCGTCCTCGACGCCCTCATGGGTGACGGCCAGCAGGACCGCCTCCCCGAACGCGGCCGCCTCCCGCAGCGTCCCGCCTTCCGCGCCGCCGCCGATGCGGCCCGCCAACGCGACGGCCTTCTCCGGCTCCCGCGCCCCGATCCGTACCTCGTGCCCCTTGCGCGCCCACTGCGCGGCGAGCGCGTCCGCCATGTTGCCCGCGCCCAGCACACCGATCCGCATGACGACCTCCCGTGTCGATTACCGTCGGACGGGACGCTAAGCGGTTCGTTCCGCACCATCCGGTGCGTATCGGGAGGGCAGAATGGACGATCTCGAGTTCGTCGCCGACTGCCAGACGCGGCTCGGCCTCGACCTGCTGTCCGGCACCTGGACCGGCGTGGTGGTGTGGACGCTGCAGCACGGCCCGCTGCGCCCGCGCGAACTCCAGGACCGGATCGGCGGCATCAGCCACAAGGTGCTGACGGAGACGCTGCGGCGCCTCGAGCACAACGGGCTGGTCGTCCGCCGCCGCTATGCCGAGGCGCCGCCGCGCGTGGAGTACGAGCTGACCGGCGCCGGGCGCGGGATGCTCGAACCTCTTTCCGCCCTGGGCCGCTGGACCGAGCGCTACGCCGCCGACGTCCTCGACGCGCAGGAGCGCGCGGCCACCCAAGCGACGGCACCGGGCGGCACGGCGGCGCGGGAGCGCGCGCTCAGCGGCCCTTGAACGTCGCCTTGCCCGGCCCCTCCTCCATGAAGGACTTCATGCCGTCCTTCTGGTCCTCGGTGGCGAACAGCGCGGCGAACTGCACCCGCTCGATCTCCAGCCCGGTCGCCAGGTCGACCTCCAGGCCCGCGTCAACGGCCTGCTTCGCGGCGCGCAGCGCGACCGCGGGCCCGCCCACGAACGACGCCGCCCACTCCTTGGCCGCCGTGTAGACGTCGGCGTCCGGGACGACCCGGTCCACCAGGCCCATCGCGAGCGCCTCGTCCGCCGCGACGTGCCGTCCGGAGAAGATCAGGTCCTTGGCCCTGGACGGCCCGACGAGCCGCGCGAGCCGCTGCGTGCCGCCCGCGCCGGGGATGATGCCGAGCTGGATCTCCGGCTGCCCGACCTTCGCGCCCTCGCCCGCGACGCGGAAGTCCGCGGTCAGCGCGACCTCCAGGCCGCCGCCCAGCGCGTACCCGGTGATCGCCGCGATGACCGGCTTCGGGATCCCGGCGAGCGCCTTGGTGAAGTCCTGCAGCAGCCGGGAGTGGCCCGCCGCCATCTCCGCGTACCCCATCGGCGCCATCTCCTTGATGTCGGCGCCGGCCGCGAACACCCGCTCCCCGCCGTACAGCACCACCGCCGCGACCGCGTCGTCCGCGGCGACCTCGCCCGCCGCCTCGATCAGCTCCCGCTGCATCCGCGCGTTCAGGGCGTTCATCTTCGGACGGTCCAGCCGGATCGTCGCGACGCCGCCCTCCGTCTCCACCCGCACGAACTCGCCCACGAACGCCTCCAAGATCCTCTGGTCGACCGACGTCCCGAACCTAACAAGCCCGGGTGTCCCGCCGGCCACCACCGCCCCGCCCGTCGCGGCGGCCCGGCTGTCGGACACCACTGGTAGCTTCGGGCGCGGCAGTCACATCGCACGTCACCGGGGGGCTCGGATGCTGGTCGCCCATGCCGCCTGGCATGGCGGAGCGCTCTGCCTGTGGGCCGAGCGCACCGGCCCGCACGAGCCGTCCGGCGGCGACGAGCACCCGTTCGCGACCCGCGACTTCGGCGGGACGTCCTACGAGCCGCTCCTGCGCGGCGCGTTCCGCGTCGAGCTGACGATGATGCTGCCGACCGCCGGCGACCATCCGCTGCCGTCCGCCGAGCTCGGCCCCGAACCGGTGTCCGAGGAGCCGGGGCTGCGGCCGTGGCGGGTGCCGGCGCTGGTGCTGGAGCCGTTCCCGGCGATGGCGCTGCTCCAGGCCGCCGAGCACAGCGGCGACGTCGTCCCCGGTTCCGACCTGCGGTTCCTGTGCGTCCTCGCGGACGAGGCCGTGCACCTCGCCCGGCGCGGCCAGGTGCTGCCCGCGCTGCTGCGCGAGGACGGCGACCTCGTCGCCCGCTGGCGCCCCGTCCTCGACGACCCGGCCCGGTTCCGGGCGCTGGCCCGCGCGATGCCCGCCGCGTGCCGCGCCGCCGACGGGGGCCGTCCCGCCGCCGAGGTGCTCCGGGAGGCGCTGTCCGGGCTGGTCGACACGGCCGTCCGGGGCACCGTCCCGCATCCCCTGCTGCCGGCCCGGCGCGGCCGGGTGCCCGACCGGCTGCCGCTCGCCGAGCGCTGGGCGGAGGCGCTGACCGGCCCGTCCGCCGAGGTCGCGCGGGAGCCCGGCGACGACCCCGACGAGCTGATCGCCGAGCTGGACGCGTGGGCCGCCGCCGCGCGCCGCCCGTCCGGGCCGCTGCGCGTCTGCTTCCGGCTCGCCGAGCCGGGCGCCGAGGAGTTCAGCGCCGACCCGTTCCCCGAACGGGACGAGGAGGAGGAGACCGAGCCCGGCGACGCCTGGAGGGTCGAGTTCGCGCTCCAGGGCACCGACGACCCCAGCCTCTACGTGCCCGCCGCGATGGTGTGGGCGGGCGACGCCACCTCGATCCCGGACGCGGAGGAGACGCTCCTCGCCGGCCTCGGCCGCGCGCTGCGCCTGTTCCCCGACATCGCGCCCGCGCTCGACGACCCGGCGCCCGCCGCGCTGACCCTCGACACCGCCGGCGCGTTCCGCTTCCTCCGCCGCGCCGCGCCGATGCTGGCCGCCGCCGGGTTCGGCGTCCTGCTCCCCCAGTGGGCGGGCAAGGCGAAGCTCGGCATGAAGCTGACCACCCGCACCGACGACCCCGAGGCGTCCGCAGGCGCCGCCGCGCCGTCCGGCTTCGACCTCAAGGGCATGGTGAACTTCCGGTGGGACCTCGCCATCGGCGACGAGAGCATCGACGAGGCGGAACTCGAGGAGCTGGCCCGGCTGAAGACCCCGCTCGTCCGGCTGCGCGGCCAGTGGGTCGAGCTGGACGAGGAGCAGCTCGAAGCCGCCCTCGACTTCCTGCGCCACCCGCGCCAAGGCCGGATGGCCGCCGCCGAGGCGATCCGCGCGATCGTCCACGCGGGCGACGACGCGCTCCCGCTGACCGCCGTCGACGCCGACGGCACCTTCGGCGACCTCCTGTCCGGCGAGGCCGACCGCCGCCTCACCCCGATGCGCACGCCCGACGACCTGGACGCCGACCTGCGCCCGTACCAGGAGCGCGGCCTGGCCTGGCTGACCTTCATGAACGATCTGGGGCTCGGTGCCCTGCTCGCGGACGATATGGGGCTTGGCAAGACGATCTCCGTTCTGTCCCTTCTCGTCCACGAACGGGAGAACGACGCCCGCCCCGGCCCCACGCTGGCGATCCTGCCGATGTCGCTGGTGGGGAACTGGCAGCGGGAGGCGGCGCGGTTCGCGCCGAAGCTGCGCGTGTACGTCCACCACGGGACGGGCCGGCACCGCGGCGAGGACCTGCTCAAGGCCGCCGCGGCCGCCGACCTGGTGCTGACGACCTACGGGACGGCGGCGCGGGACGCGGAGATGCTCGCGCCCGTCGGATGGGAGCGGGTCGTCTGCGACGAGGCGCAGGCGCTGAAGAACAGCGGCACCCGGCAGGCCCGGGCGGTGCGGAGCATCCCGGCGCGCACCCGGATCGCGCTCACCGGCACGCCCGTCGAGAACCACCTCACCGAGCTCTGGTCGATCATGGAGTTCGCCAACCCGGGGCTGCTCGGGCCGCGCTCGGTGTTCCGGCAGCGGTTCGCCGTGCCCATCGAGCGCGAGGGCGACGAGCAGGCGGCGCTCGCGCTCAAGCGGGCGACGCAGCCGTTCATCCTGCGCCGCCTCAAGACCGACAGATCGATCATCTCCGACCTGCCGGAGAAGCAGGAGATCAAGGTCTACTGCAACCTGACGACCGAGCAGGCGTCCCTCTACCAGGCCACCGTCGACGACATGCTGGAGCAGATCGCCGAGGCCGACGACAAGCAGCGGCGCGGGCTCGTCCTCGCGACGATGGCCAAGCTCAAGCAGGTCTGCAACCATCCCGCGCACCTGCTGAAGGACGGCTCGCGGCTGCCGGGCCGGTCCGGGAAGCTCGAACGGCTCGAGGAGATCTGCGCCGAGGTCCTCGACCAGGGCGAGAAGGCGCTCGTCTTCACCCAGTACGCCGAGTTCGGCTCGATGCTCCAGCCCTACCTCGCGGCCCGGCTCGAACGCCCGGTGCTCTGGCTGCACGGCGGGACGTCCAAGCAGGCCCGCGACGACCTCGTCCAGCACTTCCAGCGGGACGAGGAGCCGGCGATCTTCCTGCTGTCCCTCAAGGCGGCCGGCACCGGCCTCACGCTGACCGCCGCCAACCACGTCGTGCACGTCGACCGGTGGTGGAACCCCGCCGTCGAGGACCAGGCCACCGACCGGGCGTTCCGCATCGGCCAGACCCGCAACGTGCAGGTCCGCAAGTTCATCTGCGTCGGGACGATGGAGGAGCGCGTCGACGAGATGATCGAGCGCAAGAAGGCCCTCGCCGAGTCCATCGTCGGCACGGGCGAGGAATGGCTGACCGAGCTGTCCGTCGCCGAACTCCGCGACGTGCTGCGGCTGTCCCCCGAGGCGGTGAGCGACTGATGGACGACGGGGGCATCAAGGCGCGCACCAAGCGCGGCTCGATCGGCGCGCAGTGGTGGTCGCGCCGCTTCATCGACCTCGTCGAGTCGTTCGCCGACACCGGGCGCCTCTCCCGCGGGCGCACCTATGCCCGCAAAGGCCAGGTGTACGACCTGCGCGTCACCCCTTACGAGGTCACCGCGAAGGTCAGGGGCTCCCGGCCCGAGCCGTACGAGGTGGCCCTCGGCATCGAGGGGATCGGCGCCGCGAACTGGCGCGCCGCGGAGAAGGAACTGGCGTCCCGCGCCGTGTTCCGCGCCCGCCTCCTCGCCGGCGAGATGCCGCCGGAGATCGAATGGGTCTTCGCCGAACTCGGCCTCGCCCTGTTCCCCAGTACGGCCTCCGACCTGCACCTGATGTGCGACTGCCCCGACTGGGGCGACCCGTGCAAGCACGCCGCGGCCGTCCTGTACCTCCTCGCCGAGGCGTTCGACGACGACCCGTTCCTCATCCTCGAATGGAACGGCCGCAGCCGCGACCAGCTCCTCACCGCCCTGCGCCGCGGCCCCGCCGCCGCGCCCGACCCGCTGGCCATGGAGGACGAGCCGCTCTCGGCCGCCGGCTTCTGGACGACCCCGTCGGGCCTGGCCCGCCTGCGCGACCGTCCGCCCGCGCCGCCCGTCCCGCCCGGCTTCGTCCTCCAGGTCGTGGCACCGCCCCCGCTGAAGATCCGCCGCCGCCCTCTCACCGACGCCCTCCTCCCCGCCTACGAGGCCCTGGCCGCCGACACCCCCACCGACTGACCCCGCAGCGAGGCTTGAACTGAACACGGCACACCAGATCCGCCGGCTGCTCGCTCCGCTCATCTCCGACGGCGGCCATTTCCTGCGCGTCCACGTTGGCGACGACCCGAGCCCCACCCCGGCCGAACTCCTCCACCTGGTGCTCTTCGATCCCTCGTTCGACCGGGGACCTTTCCTGGATGCCGGACCACCACCGCCGTCCACGCTGGACGAAATCACCCGAGCATTGCGCCCCGTACCGGCCACCGCCGAACAGATGCCACCCTTCTTGGTGCACATCTCCACCCAGGAAATGGCCTACGGCAGCCCCGTCGGTCCATGGACTGCACAGACCGCACTGCCACTGCTAGAGCACCTCATTTCCCTGCTCCAGCCGGACGCCCGGTGGTGGACCAACGTGGAGTACACGGACTGGAACTGGGAGCACGGCGAGTTCCACGACACCTTCGGTTCCTCGCCCGTCACCGGCCACATGCTCGACTGCGCACTGGTCGGCATCGGCCACGACGCCACCGTCACCTTCCTCGCCTACGGCGACAGCTGACCCGGTATCCGGCCCAAGAGCCGCAAATTCGCTCGCAGTTGAGCGAAGGCCGACAAGGCGTGTGGAAGCGCTGTGGCGTGCGCGGGGGTCAGCCGTAGTGGCGGCCTGTGCAGGCGATGTCGCCGGCGAGGGTGGCGCAGATGCCGAGGAGGCCGACGACCTCGGCGTAGTCGGCCGAGGTGAACTCGGTGGTGCGGGAGGCGGTCAGGGTGACGCCCGGGATGAGGGCGCAGGACTGGGCGATCGACGTGGAGTTCCAGTCGATGGACAGGGTGTAGGGGGACGGGAGCCGCAGCGGGCGCCAGCCGGACGGGGCGCGCAGGGAGCGCAGGGCCGTCTCGTAGATCATCTCCTGGGCGCGGGCGGGCGGGATCAGCTCGGCGGCGTAGCGGTCGCGGCCCGCCTTGACGGCGACGGTCGGGACGGCGCCGAGGACGTCACGGGCCTCGACGCAGGCGGCCTCGTCGCCCGCGACGAGGCCGACGGGGACGCCGAGCGAGCCCGCGTAACCCGCCATCAGCCGGATCTCCCCCGCGACCTCCCCGTTCAGGCGCGCGTCCTGGATCTCGCGGCCCATCCAGGTGTGGTTGAGGACGCCGCGTTCGGCGCCGGCGCGGGCGTGGTAGCCGACGTACAGGGCGACGTCGAAGGAGGCGTCCAGGCCCTCGCCCATCCGCATCGCCATGTGCGGGCCCCGGATCAGCGTGCAGCGCTCGTCGATCAGGTCGGCGCGCAGGTTCTTGCCGCGGCCGTGCGAGTCGGTGACGACGACCTGGTCGGCGCCCGCGTCGAACGCGGCGCGGACCGCCGCGTTCGCGTCGCCCGTCATCAGCTCGCAGCCGCGCTCGTAGCCGCGCCCGCCGGCGCGCATCTCCTCGGGGTCGGTGAGCCCTGAGACGCCTTCCATGTCGACCGAGACGAAGACCTTCATGTGATCATCGTGTCAGGTGGGGAGCGTGGCGCGGACGGCGAACCCTCCGCCGGGGCGGGGCGCGGCGTCGAGGGTGCCGCCGAGGGCCTCGGCGCGGTCGCGCATGCCGCGGATCCCGGAGCCGGTGCCGGCGGGGGCCGGTGCGGCGGTCCCGCCGCCGTCGTCCAGGACGAGGACGGTGAGGTCGGCGTCGCCGTTCCGGACGCGGTCGAGGGC
>NZ_JBEYYT010000215.1:0-15707 GCF_040645715.1 Spirillospora sp. NPDC046719
GCGGAGGTTGCGGCGGATCCGGTTCTTCCGGGACCGGACGGTCCCGGACGGGACGCCGAGCGCCTCGGCGACCTCGTCGTAGGTCAGCCCGGCCCACGTCACCAGCAGCAGGACCTCGCGCTGCGCCGCGGGCAGCGCGGCGATCGCGCCCGCGAGGGCCTGGGAGCTGGCGCCGGCGTGCACCCGGTCCTCGACGGCGTCGGTGAAGGGCTCGGTGACCGGGTCCGTGCCGCCGCGGGCGAGCGCCCGCAGCGCGCGCACCTCGGCGCGGCGGTGCCGCCGGATCAGGTTGGTGGCGATCCCGTAGAGCCACGGGCGCGCGTCCGGGCGCTCCGCGTCGTAGGCGGCGCGGCGGCGGAACGCGACCAGGAAGGTCTCGGCGACGATGTCCTCGGCCGGGTCCTGGCCGAGGCGCCGCACCGTGTACCGCATGATCGCCGGGGCGTGCCGGCGGAACAGCGCGGCGAACCGCTCGGGGTCGGACCGGGACGCGGCGATCAGCGCCGCGTCGGTCGGCTCCCCGGACGGCTCCGCGGTCGGCTCCGCGGCGGGGTCCCGGACGGCTCGGGCGGCCTCTCCGGCGGGCGGCCGGGCGGGCTCTCCGGCCGGCGCCGGGAGGGGACGGACCGGTGACGACCGGCTTGTCGGGGGCATGGGCGGGCCTCTCGGGTCGAGGACTGATCATCCTTTGTTGCCCGGCCGCGCGCCCTTGGGTCCCCCCGGGATCGAACACGTCCGGTCCCCGGAGCGTCTACAGTTCTGTAGACGTTCATGTGCGACCGAACAGGATGACCCCGGATGACCGCCGCCCCGGCACCCCTGGCCTTCGACGGCTCCCGCGTCGACGGCCCGCTCTTCACCGCCGTCACGCATCTCGCCCGCGACACCCGGTGGCTCAACGGCCCCCTGGAGTGGTGGACCAACGCCGGCCTCGCCGTCTTCGCCGTGCTGATGCTGGCCGCCTGGTGGCGGGCGCGGCACCGGGACGCGGCGGCGATGGCCCTCGCGCTGGCCGCCCCCGTCGCCGTCGGCGTCGCGTTCGCCGCCGCCGAGATCGTCAAGAAGATCGTCGAGGAGCCGCGCCCGTGCCGGGCGATGCCGCACGCGTTCATCGTCGAGGCGTGCCCGGCGCCGTCCGACTACGCCTTCCCCAGCGGGCACACCACGGCCGCCGCCGCGGCCGCCGCCGCCCTGTACCTGCTCGATCGGCGGCTGGCCGCCATCGCCGCGGTCTTCGCGGCCTTCGAGGCGTTCACCCGCGTCTACGTCGGCGGCCACTACCCCCACGACGTGGTCGGCTCGGTCGTCCTCGCGGTGCCGGTCGCCTGCCTCACCGCCCTGCTGCTGCGCCGCGTCGCGACGGCGCTCGTCGGACGGCTGCGGCACGGCCCCCTGTCCTCGCTGCTGGCCGCCCGGCCCGCCGCCGGACCGGCGGACGCGCGACCGGTCACAGGTAGCGCAGCCACAGGTAGGGGACGCACAGGGCCACGGTGACGGCCGTGACGACCAGCCCGTAGCGGGTGAACCGCCAGAAGCCGATCGGGGTGCCGTTGCGGGCGGCGATGCCCAGCACGACGACGTTGGCGCTCGCGCCGATCGCGGTCGCGTTGCCGCCGAGGTCGGAGCCGAGCGCCAGCGCCCACCACAGCACGTGCCCGCCGGTCCCGGGGTGCTGCTGGACGAGGTCGGAGACGATCGGGCTCATCGTCGCGACGTAGGGGATGTTGTCCACGATCGCCGACAGCAGCCCCGACGCCCACAGCAGCAGCATCGACGCGGCGCCGAGGTCCCCGCCGGTCACGTCGGCCGCCGCCCGCGCCACGTGCGCGATGACGCCCGTCTCGACCAGCCCGCCGACCATCACGAACAGCCCCGCGAAGAACACCAGCGTCGGCCACTCCACCTCCGCCAGCGCCTGCTCGGTGGTGACCTTCGTCGCGGCGACCAGCAGCCCCGCCCCCAGCAGCGCCACCACCGACGGCTCGTAGTCCAGGACGGGGTGCAGGACGAACGCCAGGATCACCGCGGCGAGCACCGCCAGCCCCTGCCACAGCAGCCACCGGTCGGTGATGGCCTCCCGCTCGCGCAGCGCCATCACCTCCGCCGCCCGGCCGGCGTCGTAGACGAACGCCGACCGGAACAGCCACCGGCACAGCAGGCAGAACACCGCGACCAGCCCGACCACCAGGGGCGCCAGGTTGACCAGGAAGTCGTTGAACGTCAGCCCGCCGCGGCTGGCGATGATGATGTTGGGCGGGTCCCCGACGAGCGTCGCGGTGCCGCCGATGTTGGACGCCATCACCTCGGCGATCAGGTACGGGACGACGTCCAGGCCGAGCCGCTCGCACACCAGGAAGGTGACCGGCACGACCAGCAGCACGGTGGTGACGTTGTCCAGCAGCGCCGACGCGCCCGCGGTGATCAGCACCAGCATCACCATCAGCCGGTACGGCCTGCCACGCGCCCGCTTCGCCGCCCAGATCGCGACGTACTCGAACACCCCGGTCTGCCGCAGCACCGAGACGATCACCATCATGCCGAGCAGCAGGAAGACGACGTTCCAGTCGATGCCGGTCCGCTCGGAGAAGAACGCGGCGCGGGCGTCGGTGACGTGCAGCAGCAGCATCAGCCCGGCGCCGCCGAGCGCCACCGCCGTCCGGGGGATCCTCTCCGACGCGATCAGCACGTACGCGACGACGAAGATCGTGACTGCGGCTACGGCGGCCAAGGCGGCTCCTGGGAGTCTTTCGGGGTCGGCTGTACGACGCCGACCAGACTTCCCGGCACACCGTTCACCGACCCTAACGGGATCCCGGGGCGTTTTCCACGCGGGAGCGCCGTGACCGCCCGTCCGACCGGCGGTGACGTCACCGGTGTCGGCCGGCCGCGCCCCTGCTACGGTCGGGGTTGTGCGCGCCGGAGAACTCGCCGTGGACCATCCCACCGTCACCGCCGACACGAGCGCGACGGACGCGGCCCGGCTGCTGGCCGAGCACCGGCTGCTCGGGCTGATCGTGGTGGACGAGCGGCACCGCCCGAAGGCCGTCCTGCCCGGCTCCCAACTGCTCGGCACGCTCATCCCGCAGTACGTGCGCGACGACCCGGCGCTGGCCCGCGCCTACGACGAGGGGCACGCCGACCGGCTGTGCGAGCGGCTCGCCGGCAAGCGCGTCGCCGACCTGCTGCCCGCGAACCGGACGCCGCCGCCCGTGGTGGACGCCGACGCGACCGTCATGGAGATCGCCAGCGTGATGGCCGCCGCGCGCAGCCCGGTCGTCGCGGTCTCCGGCGATCCGCGCAGCACCGACGCGCCCATGATCGGCGCGATCACGGTCGCCGACCTGCTCACCCGCGTCCTGCCGCCCGCCTGAACGGCGCTCACCGCGCCGGCGCCCCGGGCGGGGCGCAGGTGAAGCGGAAAGCGGCGGAGGTCAGGTGGTCTTGGCGGTCGGGGCGGCGCTCTCGATGCGGGCGGCCTCCTCGCGGAGGCGGGCGGCGAGGTCGCGCTTGTCCTGGGCGGTGTCCGGCTCGGCGCGCTCGATCGCGTCCGGCACGAAGCCCGCGTCAGGGGCCGTGTCCGGGGCGGTGTCCGCGGCGGGGGCCGTGTCGTCGCGCAGGCCCTGCGTCTCGGACTTGAGGATGCGCATCGACCTGCCGAGCGCCCTGGCCGCGTCCGGCAGCCTCTTGGAGCCGAAGAGCAGCACCACCACGATGCCGACGATCAGCCAGTGCGACGGCGAGAACTCGCCCATCAGCGCCTCCCCTTTGTCCCGGTGCGCGTCCAGCGTACTCTCACCCATTCGCGCAACCGCGCAACGATCACCGGGCGGCCGCGCTCGGACGCGGACGCACCGGCCCGCGCGCCGCGGGCCCCATGCCGGGCGGGCGGGTCGCCCGCTCATGCCGCCGCCGTATTGTTCGCCCCGGCGGCCGGCGGACCGGCCCTTCGGCGGGCAATGCGGCGGTCGTCACTTCCCGGGCCGAGGGAGTGCGCGGCGGCACTTCCTAAGACGGCCGGCCATCCAGGGAAACCGTTCCGGGACAGGGGCGCCGGAAAGGCGCCCGGACCGTCTCCGGCCGGGTGTCCGGCGGCCGGGAAGAGTGCTCAGTGAGCGGCCTCGTACTGCTGGACGACGTTCGCCGGGATGCGGCCGCGGTCGTTGACCGGGATACCCGCCGACCTGGCCCAGTCGCGGATCTCCGCGCTGCGCTCGCGGGTGCTCGCGGTGCGCGTCGCGGTCTTGCGGCCGGCCGGGCGGACCTTGCGGGCGCTGTCCCGGTAGGGCGCGATGACCTTGCGCAACTTCGCCGCGTTCTTCTTGTTCAGGTCGATCTCGTACGCCCTGCCGTCAAGGGCGAACGACACCGTTTCCACCGCCGCTCCGCCATCGAGGTCGTCCACCAGTGAGACCTGGACCTTCTGCGCCATGAGCCATCTCCGTTCCGTTTATTGCTCAGTTCGAAGAATAGTAGATGCTCGGCGGCCGCGGTATTGGCGGAACCCCGATTAATGTATTTCCCCAACGGGTGAGGATTTCGTCATGCGCGCGCATGGCCGGGGCGCCGAATCCGTCGTCCGGGTCAGCGGGACACCAAGCGCGCCTGACCCTCGGGACGCGGCCGAGGGCCGCCGCGCCCCCCGGACGCCGCCCCCCGGGACGCGTCCGAAGAAAGTTCACGTTCATATCTGGACAGCCGCCTTACCAGACGGTAGTAAAGATCAGCCCCCTGTTCCCCCCGGTCCCGGAGCCGCCCCATGCCGCGCCGTCGCGCCCTCCTGTCCACCTCCGCCGCCGCGCTCATCGCGGCGGGCGGCGTGAGCGCCCTCCCGGCCCACGCGGCCGATGCCTACACGGTGAAGACACTGCATTTCGACGTCGCGGTCGGGCCGAAGCACGACCAGCACTGCGACGTGGTCGGCGACCTGTACCTGCCGTCCGGCGCGTCCGCCGCGCACCGCGTGCCCGCCATCCTCACGACCAACGGATTCGGCGGGTCCAAGGACGACCAGGCCGGGCTCGGCAAGACCTACGCGCAGCGCGGATACGCGGTCCTGTCCTATTCAGGACTCGGATTCGGCGGCAGCGGCTGCCGAATCACGCTCGACCACCCCGACTGGGACGGCGCCGCGGCGAGCCAGCTCGTCGACTACCTGGCCGGGAAGAAGGCCGCCAAGGACGGGACGCGGCTCGACGCCGTCCGGCTGGACCGGGCCGGCGACCCGCGCGTCGGCATGGTCGGCGGCTCCTACGGCGGCCAGATCCAGTTCGCCGCGGCCGGCGTCGACCGCCGGATCGACACCATCGTCCCGATGATCACCTGGCGCGACCTGCGCTACTCGCTCGCCCCGAACAACCAGGTCGTCAACGGGAGGCCGAGCACCGACCCCGGCGTCACCAAGCTGGTCTGGGCGCTCGGGTTCTTCGGCGAGGGCGTGTCCGCCGGGCTCACCAATGGCAAGGCCGACCCCGGACGGCTGCTCGGCTGCCCGAACTTCCCGACGATCCTGTGCCAGGCCGTCGGCGAGAGCCTCGTCTTCGGCGTGCCGCAGCAGGCGAGCATGGCGTACATGAAGGCCGCGTCCGTCGCGTCCTACATGCCGAAGATCAAGGTGCCGACGCTGATCGTCCAGGGCGAGACCGACAGCCTCTTCGACCTCCAGGAGGCCACGGCCACCTACGAGCAGCTCACCGCGCAGCGCACCCCGGTGAAGATGATCTGGCAGCCGTCCGGGCACAGCGGCGGCCAGGTCCCCGGCGACGGCGACCTCGCCGACGTCACCGGCAGCTACACCGGGCAGCGCGTCGCCGCCTGGTTCGACCACTACCTCATGGGCCGCCCCACCGGCACCGGCCCGGCGTTCACCTACTTCCGCCCCTGGGTGAAGTACCAGGGCAACGCCGCGCCCGCCTACGGCACCGCGGCCGCGCGGAACCGGACGCTCTACCTCTCCGGCAAGGACAGGCTCGTCGCCGACCGCAAGGCCGTCGCCGAGGGCGCCGCGAGCTACGCCAACCTGCCCTGGATCCCGACGTCCTTCTCCGAGGTCTCCGCCGTGCAGGGCGCGCTCGGCCTGGACGACGTCCCGCCCGCCGACGCCCCCGGCACCGCCGTCGCCTGGACCGGCGCGCCGCTCGCCGCCGACACCGACGTCGTCGGCTCCCCCACCCTCACGGTCCGGCTGGACTCCCCCGCCGCCGTACAGTCGCAGAAGTCCGGGGTCAACGGACGCCTCATCCTGTTCGCCAAGCTGTACGACGTCGCGCCGGACGGCTCCGTCTCGCTCGTCCACCGGCTCGTCTCCCCCGTGCGGGTCGCCGACGTCCGCAAGCCGCTGACGGTCGCGCTGCCGTCGATCGTGCACCGGTTCGCCAAGGGCCACCGGCTGCGCGTCGCGATCGCCTCCAGCGACCTGTCCTACCTGGGCAACCGCGGCGTCCTGCCGGTCACCGTCCGGACCGGGCCCGCCGCCCCCGGCGTGCTCACCCTGCCCACGCTGCGGTGAGCGCGTAGCGGGGACCGTCGCCGGTCCGTTCCCGCGGGGGCGGACCGGCGGGCGAAATGATCGTAAGCTGACGGCATGCCCGACGGCCGCCCCTCATGCACCTGCGTGATCTGCCGCGACTACGGGGACCGCGACCGCCTGGACAACTTCCAGCTCCGCACCATCGTGCACATCACCCAGTACGGGTGGAGCGTCGTCCTCGTCCACCCCGACGCCGACGGCCCCGGCTGGGCGTACACCATCGGGCTGTGGCACAGCCACGGCGCGCCCGAGCTGGCGATGTTCGGCGGCGACGTGTACGAGACCGAGGAGGTGCTCAACGCCCTCGGCCGGGAGGCGGCGGAGGGCCGGGCACCCGCCGACGGCGAGCGCCGCGAGGGCGCCGTCCGCGGCCAGACCGCCGCGTTCCGCGCCGTCGACCCGCGCTGGTACGAGGGCCTGTTCCGCGGCGCGGTCGCCTTCTACCGACGGCCGCCGCTGCCGTTCCTCCAGGTCGTCTGGCCCAACGCCGAGGGCCTGTTCCCCTGGCAGCCCGGCACCGACCTGCCGTTCCGGCACTCCCAGCCGTGGCTGTGGCTCGCCCCCACCCAGCATCCCGCCGGAGCCTGGACGCGCCGCCACACCGCCGGCCACGGCTGACCGGCCGCAGCTGACCGGCCGCGACGAGCGGTGCGCACGGCGGGCAGGGCATACGATCGGCGGGTGTACGGGCCGATCGCCGAGACCATCCGGACCCAGCGCCTCGTCCTGGAGCCGCTGGCGGTCCACCACGCCGACGAGATGGCCCCCGTCCTCGACGACCCGCGCCTGCACGCCTACATCGGCGGCGAGCCCCTCACCCTCGACGAGCTCCGCGCCCGCTACGAGCACCTCGTCGCCGGGCCCGCCCCCTTCCACCAGGAGTACTGGCTCAACTGGATCGTCCGCCGCGCCCGCGACGGGCAGGCCGTCGGCTACGTCCAGGCGACCGTCACGCCCGCGCCCGGCGGGCCGCAGGCCGCGCTCGCCTGGGTGATCGGCATGCCCTACCAGGGGTTCGGCTTCGCCACCGAGGCCGCCCGCGCGCTGGCCGGCTGGCTCACCGGGCACGGCATCGCGGTGCTCACCGCCGCGATCCACCCCGCCAACCGGGCCTCGGCGTCCGTCGCGTCCCGCCTCGGGCTGCGCCCCACCGGCGAGACCGCCGACGGCGAGACGATCTGGCGCCTTCCCCGCGCGGACCCGCCCCCGTGACACTCTGATATCGCGCCGTGCCGGGCGGGCAAGGCGGGAGTAGTCCAGAATCGACGGGGAACGCGCTGCGGGGCAGGCGGCATCGGTCGGTCGACGAGAGGGAGCACATGCGGGAGGTCTGGCCCGGGGATCCGTACCCGCTGGGCGCCACCTGGGACGGCACCGGCACGAACTTCGCGCTGTTCTCGGAGGTGGCCCGGCGGGTCGAGCTGTGCCTGTTCGACGCCGACGGGACCGAGACCCGGCGCGACCTGCCCGAGGTGGACGGGTTCGTCTGGCACGGGTACCTGCCCGGCGTCGGCCCCGGGCAGCGCTACGGCTACCGGGTGCACGGCCCGTTCAGCCCCCGCGACGGGGACCGCTGCAACCCCGCGAAGCTGCTGCTCGACCCGTACGGCAAGGCCGTCGAGGGCGGCGTCCGCTGGCACGAGTCGCTGTTCTCCTACCGGTTCGACGACCCCGACGCGCTGAACGAGGACGACAGCGCCCCGTACATGCCGAAGAACGTCGTCGTGAACCCGTTCTTCGACTGGGGGGACGACCGGCCGCCGCGCGTCCCGTACCACGAGAGCGTGATCTACGAGGCGCACGTCAAGGGGCTGACGAAGCTGCACCCGGGCGTCCCGGAGGAGCAGCGCGGCACCTACGCGGGCCTCGGGCACCCGGTGATGATCGACCACCTGGTCGACCTCGGCGTGACGGCCGTCGAGCTGATGCCGGTGCACCAGTCGATCCCCGAGCACGCGCTCGTGGCGCGCGGCCTGGACAACTACTGGGGCTACAACACGATCGGGTTCTTCGCCCCGCACAACTCCTACAGCTCGTCCGGGCAGGCCGGCGAGCAGGTGCTGGAGTTCAAGGCGATGGTCCGCGCCCTGCACGAGGCGGGCATCGAGGTCATCCTGGACGTCGTCTACAACCACACCGCGGAGGGCGACCACCTCGGCCCGACGCTGTCGTTCCGCGGCATCGACAACGCGTCCTACTACCGGCTCCGCGACGACGACAAGCGCTACCACCTCGACTACACCGGCTGCGGCAACTCCCTCAACGTCCGCAACCCGCACGCGCTGCAGCTCATCATGGACTCGCTGCGCTACTGGATCCTGGAGATGCACGTCGACGGGTTCCGGTTCGACCTCGCCTCCGCGCTCGCCCGCGAGCTGCACGACGTCGACCGGCTCGCCGCGTTCTTCGACCTCGTCCAGCAGGACCCCGTCGTCTCCCAGGTCAAGCTGATCGCCGAGCCGTGGGACGTCGGCGAGGGCGGCTACCAGGTCGGCAACTTCCCGCCGCTGTGGACGGAGTGGAACGGCAAGTACCGCGACACCGTCCGCGACTTCTGGCGCGGCTCGTACGCGACGATGCCGGAGTTCGCGTCCCGGCTGACCGGGTCGTCGGACCTGTACGAGCACAGCGCGCGGCGGCCGTTCGCGTCCATCAACTTCGTGACCTGCCACGACGGGTTCACGCTGACCGACCTCGTCTCCTACGACCACAAGCACAACGAGGCGAACGGCGAGTCCAACCGCGACGGCACCGACGACAATCGGTCCTGGAACTGCGGGCACGAGGGCCCGACCCGCGACCCCGGCGTGCTCGACCTGCGGGCCCGCCAGCGCCGCAACTTCCTCGCCACGCTGTTCCTGTCGCAGGGCGTCCCGATGCTGCTGCACGGCGACGAGCTGGGCCGCACCCAGCAGGGCAACAACAACGCCTACTGCCAGGACAACGAGCTGGCGTGGGTGCACTGGGACGAGCCCGGCGACATGGAGTTCATCCGGATCGTGTCGCGGCTCCGCCACGACCATCCGGTGTTCCGGCGCCGCCGCTTCTTCACCGGCACCGGGACGGGCGCCGCCGCCGACATCGCCTGGCTGACGCCCGCCGGCGAGAGCATGACCGACGAGGACTGGAACGTCGGCTTCGCCAAGTCGCTGGGCGTGTTCCTCAACGGCGACGCCATCACCGAGCCCGACCCGCGGGGCCGCCGCGTCCGCGACGACTCGTTCCTGCTGCTGGTCAACGCCGGGTCCGACGCCGTCGAGTTCACCCTGCCCGGCGCGGAGTACGGCGAGCGCTGGGAGTTCGTCCTCGACACCGCCGACCCGGCCGGCGCCGGGGAGCGGCCCCGCGTCAAGGCCCGCGACGAGGTCTCCGTCCCGGCCCGCTCCCTCACGGTGCTGCGCAGGGGCTGACCCTCCGCAGGCGGGCAGGCGAGGGCCGGGTCCGGTTCCACTGCCTCAGGTTCGGTTCCACTGCCTCAGGTTCGGTTCCACTGCCTCAGGTTCGACTCACCTCCATGGCGGTGAGGAAGACCAGGACGAACGTGGTGACCGCGATCAGGCCGTGGAAGGCGACGGCGGCGGCCGGGAACGTCTGGTCGCGGCCGCGCGCGTGCCGGCCGCCGCCCCCGACGAGCCAGCGCGTCAGCAGCATGAACCCCTGGAAAATCACGACCAGCAGCGCGGCGAACGCGACCCAGGCGAACGCGGCGCGGCCGGTCGCCAGGTAGCCGATCCAGACGCAGAGGCCGACGACGGCGGCCAGCGGATGCCCGATGACCACCAGGACCGGGAACCGGGTGACCTTCGTTCCCCGGCCCCCGCTCGTCAGCCATTTGATCAGCAGGTAGCCGCCGGCCGTGGCGGCGAGGACCCACGCGACGAGTGCGGCGAACTCCACCCCCCGCTCCTTTCGGTGCAGTTCTACGGTGTCCCCGCACCAAGTGTCGCGTGCCGATCGCCGCGCCATGACGGATTCGTGCATATTGCCGTACGCTGAGTAAGCAGAACGGTCAGATCGGCCTGTCCTGCGGGTGCAGTAACTTGTGACTTCTATGCGCACCCTGACGCCGTCCTCCGAGCCCGTCGACCTCATCGAGCGCTACGCCTACCCGCCGGGCGGCGGGACGTGGCTGCGCGCCAACATGGTCGCCAGCCTGGACGGGGCGGCGCAGCGCGACGAGCGCAGCGGCGGCCTCGGCAACGCCGCCGACCAGGAGCTGTTCCTGCTGCTGCGCGGGCTCGCCGACGCCGTGATCGTGGGCGCCGGGACGGTCCGCGCCGAGGGGTACGGGCCGGTCAAGGCGCGCGAGAGCTGGGGCGCGGTGCGCGACGGCCGGCCGCCGGTGCCGCCGCTCGCGGTCGTCTCCCGCACCCTCGACCTGGACTTCGACGCGCCCCTGTTCACCGAGGCGGCCGTCCCGACGATCGTGCTCACCGCCGCGGCCGCCGATCCGGCGCGGCTGCGGGCGGCGAAGGAGCGCGCGGACGTCATCGTCGCCGGCGACGAAGCGCTCGACTTCACGGTCGCCGTCCGCGAGCTGGCGGCGCGCGGGTTCCACCGGCTGCTGTGCGAGGGCGGCCCCTGGGTGCTGGCGCAGGTCGTGGAGGCCGGGCTGCTGGACGAGCTGTGCCTGACGCTCAGCCCGATGCTGCTCGCCGGGCACCCGGCGCGGATCCTGAACGGCCCGCCGTTCCCCGTCCCTCCGGAGTTCCGGCTCGGGCACGCGCTGGAGGAGGACGACTTCCTGTTCCTGCGCTACGCGCGCAGCCGGTAGCGGACGAACAGGACGCCCTCGTCCAGGTGGACGGCCACCGGCTCGACGGGGACCTCGGCGTCGAGGACGCCGAGGAGGCGCGTGTGGCGCGGGCTGCCGAGGAGCGCGGGCGCGATGTTGAGGCACAGCTCGTCCACCAGCGACGCCCGGATGAGCGCGGTGGCCAGTGCCGGACCGCCCTCGCAGAGCAGGTGCTCGTGGCCGAGGTCCTCGCGCAGGACGCGCAGGGCCTCGGGGAGGTCGACGTCGTCGTCCCCCGCCGCGACCACCGGGATCCCGGACGGGACGGCGTCCCGCGCGCGCTCTGTCGTCACCACGATCGTCGGTGTCTCCGCTTCGGTGAACAGCGGGAGCGTCCAGTCGAGATCGAGGGAGCGGCTCACCACGGCGATGGGCGCGGGCGGGCCGCCCCGGCGCGCGCGCAGGTCCGGGCGTAGGCGGGCAGGGCCGAGCCGCCCGGTGCGGGCGGTGGCGGCGCCCACGAGGATCGCGCCGGCGAGCGCGCGGAGCGTCCGGAACACCCGGAAGTCGGCGGCGCCGCCGAGGCCGTCGGTCCAGCCCTCGGCGTCGGTGACCGATCCGTCGGCGCTCATCACCATGCCGAGCCGCAGCGCGGGGGCGTCGCCGTACGCCTCGTACGGGTCGATGTCCTCGGCGGTGGGTCCGGGCAGCAGACGGCGCATGACCTGCAGGTTACCGAGCCCCCGATGCTCCGTTCTGTCGGTGCCGGGGCGCAAGATGGGGGGCATGGACCTGCCGATCAGCCCGCCGCTGCCGCCGATGCTGGCCAAGGCCGTCAAGACCATGCCCCAGGGCGACCTGCTCTACGAGCCGAAATGGGACGGCTTCCGCTGCATCGTCTTCCGCGACGGCGACGAGGTGGAGCTGTCGAGCCGCGGCGAGAAGCCGCTGACCCGGTACTTCCCCGAGGTGGTCGAGGCGGTGAAGCGGGAGCTGCCCGAGCGGTGCGTGGTGGACGGCGAGATCGTCGTGCCGCGCGGCACCCGCCTCGACTTCGACACCCTGCAGCAACGCATCCATCCGGCCGCGTCGCGGATCAAGCTGCTGTCGGAGGAGACGCCCGCCTCGTTCATCGCGTTCGACCTGCTGGCCCTCGGCGACGAGTCGCTGATGGAGACGCCGCTCGGCGAGCGCCGCCGGCGGCTGGTCGAGACCCTGGCGGGGGTGAAGGCGCCGATCCACGTGACGCCCGCGTCCGACTCCTACGAGCTGGCGCTGCGCTGGTTCGAGGAGTTCGAGGGCGCCGGGCTCGACGGCGTGATCGCCAAGCCGCGCGACACCGAGTACCAGCCCGACAAGCGGGTGCTGTTCAAGGTCAAGCACGAGCGCACGTGCGACTGCGTGGTGGCCGGCTTCCGCTGGCACAAGTCCGGGCCGATCGTCGGGTCGCTGCTGCTCGGCCTGTACAACTCCGAGGGCAACCTGCAGCACGTCGGCGTGGCGGCCTCGTTCACCATGAAGCGCCGCGCCGAGCTGGTCGAGGAGCTCCAGCCCTACCGGATGGAGGACCTCTCCGGCCACCCGTGGGCGGAGTGGGCGCGGCAGGACGAGGCGACCGCCGACCGCATGCCCGGCGCCGTCTCCCGCTGGACCGGCAAGAAGGACCTGAGCTGGGTGGCGCTGCGTCCGGAGCTGGTGGTCGAGGTGGCGTACGAGGCGATGGAGGGCAGCCGGTTCCGGCACACCGCCCGGTTCCGCAACTGGCGCCCCGACCGCACCCCCCGGTCCTGCACCTACGAGCAGCTCGAGGTGCCGGTGGCCTACGACCTCGACGACATCCTCAGCGGCCCCGCCACCAGCCCCCGCGCCGATCGGTGACGCGGGGGCCGGGCGGGTCCCGGGTCAGGGGCGGGTTCCGGGTCAGGGCTGGGTCTCGTTGCGGATGGTCTGGTCGATGAGGGACCGGTCCGACTTCGCGGCCGTCTTCGGTGCGGTGTAGGGGCGCAGGTAGGTCTGCTTGACGCCGGGGACGCGGTCCTCGATGACGAAGGTCGCCTTGGTCGACACCGGGGAGCCCGGCGTCCGGACGGACGCGACCGTCCGGAAGTCGGCCTTCATCTCCTCCTTGCCGATCTTCGTCAGAACGTATCCGCGCTGGTTGTTGTAGAACTTCAGGTGCGGGTTGATCGCCAGGAAGGGCTGGCTCGCGGGGTCGGAGTCGGCGCCGTCGCCGGTGGTGCTGATGGACGAGCACACCAGCTCCGAGCCGACCGTCGCCGAGTCGGGGTCGTCGTAGTTCGCCTTGAGGTCGCTCGCCCAGTGCGCGTGGACGTCGCCGGTGAGCACGACGGGGTTGCGGACGCCGGCGTCCACCCAGCCCTTGGTGATGCGGTCGCGGGAGGCGACGTAGCCGTCCCAGGCGTCCATGGAGGTCTTCTTGACGGGTCCGGCGGTGTTGTCGCGCTGGGCGAAGAAGACCTGCTGGCCGAGGACGTCCCAGCGGGCGGCCGACTTGCGGAACCCGTCGATCAGCCACTTCTCCTGCGCGGCGCCGGTGATGCTGCGCTCGGGGTCGGCGGCCTCGGGGCAGTCCTTGTAGCCGTCGCCGCAGCCCTGGTCGTCGCGGAACTGGCGGGTGTCGAGCATGTGGAAGTTGGCCAGTTTGCCCCAGCGGACCCGCCGGTAGATCTGCATGTCGGGGCCGTGCGGGATCGAGGATCGGCGCAGCGGCATGTTCTCGTAGTACGCCTGGAACGCGGCGGCGCGGCGGGCGCGGAACGCCTCGTAGGTCGGGGTGTCGGAGCCTTCCTCGGGGATGTAGCCGGCCCAGTTGTTCTCGACCTCGTGGTCGTCGAAGACGACGAGCCACGGCGCGGCGGCGTGCGCGGCCTGCAGGTCGGTGTCGGCCTTGTACTGGGCGTGCCGCTGCCGGTAGTTCGCCAGCGTGACGGTCTCGGGGCCGTCGTGGTCGCGGACGTTGCCGCCGGACGCGACGTACACGCCCTTCTTGTACTCGTACTGGTAGTCGCCGAGGTGCAGGACCAGGTCGGGGTGGTCTTCGGCGAGCCGCCGGTAGGAGGTGAAGTAGCCGTGCTCGTACTGGGCGCACGAGACGAAGGCCATCGTGAGGGCGGGGCCGAACGAGTCGGCGCGCGGGGCGGTGAGGGCGCGGCCGACGGGTGAGACGTGGTTCCCGGTGCGGAAGCGGTACCAGTAGTCGCGGCCGTGCCGCAGGCCCTTCAGCTCGACGTGGACGGAGTGGGCCGCCTCGGGGCGGGCGGTGGCGGTGCCGCGCCGTTCGATCCGCTTGAACCGCTCGTCGGCGGCGACCTCCCACTTCACCTGGACGGGCTTGGACGGCATGCCGCCGAGCCCGTCGTCGGCGTGCGGGTCGAGGGCGAGCCGCGTCCACAGGACGAAGCCGTCGGGGGCGGGGTCGCCGGACGCGACGCCGAGGGTGAATGGGTCGCCGGGCGCCGCGGTCCGCGGCCGGGGGGCGGCCTGGGCGATGCCGGGGGCGGCGAGGGCGCCGGCCGTCAGGCCGCCGGCGACGAGGAAGGATCTCCTGCTCAGGGGGCGTGCGAGTTCGGCCATGGGGGGCGGTGACCTTTCGGAGGTTGTCCGGGGTGATCGCCGGAAAGCCTCATCGCGGCCGATGACCGTGGGGCACCGCGCGGATGACGTCCACCGCAACAAAGATGATCTTTTACGTCCCGCGGGCGAGCGCGGGCAGGCGGTGCTACGCTGGCGACTTACGAACTGCGCACAACAAACCGCATCCTATGAATAGGAGTGTAGCCGAGGCATGGGACTCCGTCAAGCCGAATCTGTCAAGCCCGCCGGCGCGGAAGCCGCCCGGCAGGCCGCCGTGCGCACCGAGCAGGAGTACGTGAACCGCCTGTACGGGCGGCTGGACGAGGAGCGGAGCAGGGCCGAGGCGGCGCTGCGGCAGGGCCCGGCGGCGGGCGGCGGGAGCGTGCTGCAGGCCCGGGTGGAGAGCGCCGTCGTGACCGAGGAGGCGGCGCGGCGGCTGGCCCGGCTGAACGGGGTCGAGGAGGGGCTCTGCTTCGGCCGCGTCGACCACGCCGCCGATGCCGACGGCTCCGGCGACACCTTCTACATCGGCCGGATCGGGCTGCGCGACGCCGAGCACGAGCCGATGCTGATCGACTGGCGCGCGGCGGCGGCGCGCCCGTTCTACACCGCGTCCCCGGGGGCGCCCGGGACGGTCGCGCGCCGCCGCCACCTGCACCTGCGGCACCGCGAGGTCGTCCGGCTGGACGACGAGGTGTTCGACCTGGAGGGGCTGGACGAGGCCGAGCGCCGCGGCCTCGGAGGCGAGGCGGCCCGGGTGGCCACCCCCCCCCCCGGGCGCACGGGGCCGCGGTGCGACCTGGGCGCGACGACACAGGCGGCGCCGGACCAGGGCATCCCGGCGGCGCGGCA
>NZ_JBEYYT010000216.1:0-7405 GCF_040645715.1 Spirillospora sp. NPDC046719
TGCCGGAGGCGCGGCTGCTGGAGCTGCTCGACGACCCGGACGCGGCCGGGAGCGCGGCGCGCAACCCCGGCCTGCCCGTGCCGGCGATGAAGCGGATCCTGTACGACGCCGCGATCCTCTAGCGGCGCCGCGATCCCTGGACCGCGCCGCCCGCGAGGTCCGCTAGCGGACCGGCAGGCCGGTGACGGTGCGGCCGATGACCAGCCGCTGGATCTCGCTGGTGCCCTCGAAGATCGTGAAGATCTTGGAGTCGCGGTGCATCCGCTCGACCGGGTACTCGCGGGTGTAGCCGTTGCCGCCGAGGATCTGGATCGCCTCCTCGGTGACGTACACCGACATCTCGCTGGCGATGAGCTTGGCCATCGAGCCCTCGGCGTTCTCGAAGTCCTTGCCGTTGCGCGCCATCCAGGCGGCCCGCCACACCATCAGGCGGGCGGCGTCCAGGCGGGTCTTCATGTCGGCCAGCTTGAAGGCGATGGCCTGGAAGTCGCCGATCTTCTTGCCGAACTGCTCGCGCTCCTGCGCGTACTGCAGCGCGTAGTCGTAGGCGGCCCGGCCGACGCCGAGGGCCATCGCGCCGACGGACGGCCGGGTGGTCTCGAACGTCTTCAGCGCGGCCTGGCCCTTGGAGCTCTTGCCCTCGCGGGTCCGGGCGATGCGCTCGTCGAACTTCTCCTTGCCGCCGACGATGTGGTGGCTCGGGACGCGCACGTCGTCGAGGACGACCTCGGCGGTGTGGGAGGCGCGGATGCCGTGCTTCTTGAACTTCTGCCCCTGCCGGAGACCGGGGGTGTTCGGCGGGATGATGAAGCTGGCCTGGCCGCGGCTGCCGAGCTCGGGGTACACCGAGGCGACGACGACGTGGACGTCGGCGATGCCGCCGTTGGTCGCCCAGGTCTTGGTGCCGTTCAGCACCCACTCGTCCTTGGCCTCGTCGAAGACGGCGCGGGTCCGGATGGAGCCCACGTCGCTGCCCGCGTCGGGCTCGGAGGCGCAGAACGCGCCGAGCTTGACGTCGTCGGTGGTGCCGAACATCTGCGGCACCCACTCGGTGACCTGCTCGGGGGTGCCGACGGCGGCCACGGACGCGGCGGCGAGGCCGGTGCCGACGATCGACAGCGCGATGCCGGCGTCGCCCCAGAACAGCTCCTCGAACGCCACCGGGATGCCGAGGCCGGTCGGCTCCAGCCACTGGGTGGCGAAGAAGTCCAGCGAGTAGATCCCGACCTTGGACGCCTCCTGGATGAGCGGCCAGGGGGTCTCCTCCCGCTCGTCCCACTCCTCGGCGGCCGGGCGGATGACGTCCTTGGCGAACTCGTGCACCCAGTCCCTGACCTCGCGCACGTCCTCGCTGAGCTCCAGCGAGAACGGCGTGGACTCCGCGCTCGTCATGATTATTGACCCTTTCTCCAATATCGCCTGTTACCAACGGTAGCAGCATCGAGTGCTACCGCGGGTAACAGGTGGCCGGAGTCACAGCCGGAGAAAGGGGCGCGGAGGCGAGGGCGGCGGCGGGTCAGCCGCGGCCGGGAGAGAAGGAGCGCGCGGCGGCGTAGCCGGGCACCTCGATCATCGGCGGGCGCTCCCCCACGGCGACGTCGCTGGTCCGGGCGTCGTGCCCGGCGGCGGACCGGCGGAACTGGGTCAGCGCGGTCGCGGGCGCGCCCAGCGGGATCATCCGGCCGTGCCGCTCCAGCCGCGACCAGGCGGTCAGCATGATCTGGCCGGACATCGCGCCGAGCGCCTCGGTGGACTGGTGCCCGTGCACCCGGCGCCCGAGGTCGACCTGGGCGATCGCGTCCAGCCCGGCGTCCTGGTAGATGTCCAGCAGCAGGCCGAGCTCCACGCCGTAGCCGGTCACGAACGGCAGCCGCTCCAGCAGCGCGCGGCGGCCCGCGTACTCGCCGCCGAGCGGCTGCATCACCCCGGCCAGCAGCGGCCAGTGCATGTTGATCAGCGGGCGGGCGACCAGCTCGGTGACCCGTCCGCCGCCGCCCTCGACGCGCCGCTCCCCCTCCATCAGCGGGCGGTCGTAGCAGCCCTTCACGTAGCCGACGGACGGGTCGGTCAGCAGCGGGCCGAGCAGCCCGGTGACGTAGGACGAGGTGAAGCCGCGCAGGTCGGCGTCCACGAACACGATCAGGTCGCCGGTGGTGGCGGCGAGGGACTTCCACAGCGCCTCGCCCTTGCCGGACATGCGCCCCTCGCCGGGCAGCACCTCGTCCTGCGCGACGACCTCCGCGCCCGCCGCGGCGGCCACGGCGGCGGTCCGGTCGGTGGAGCGGGAGTCCACCACGACGATCTCGTCGACCAGCGGGACCCGCTCCATCAGGTCGGTGCGGACGGCGGCGACGATCGCGCCGACGGTCGCCTCCTCGTCGCGCGCGGGCAGCACGACGCTGATCCCGGTGCCGCCCTTGGCGTCCAGCAGGACGTGCGCCGGCCAGTCCTCGGCCGTGCTCGTACGGCGCCGCAACCACGAAGCGACCTCTGGCAGCACGCGCTCCCCCTCCCGTGCGGACGGTCCCGTGACCGGCTCTCACCTTGAGTGAACACCGGATACGTCCAGATCATTCACCGTCCGCGCGGCGAACGGGCAGCCGACCCGAAGAGTTGACACCGGCGCAACACACCCGTCATTCGGCGGCGTGCTTGTCCAGGAACTCGTAGACGTCGGCGTCGTCCACGCCGGGGAAGGCCCCGGGCGGCAGCACCGACAGCACGTGCGAGTGCGCGCGGGCCGAGGGCCAGGCCATGCCCTCCCACCGTTCGGCCAGCTCCTTGGGCGGGCGCTGGCAGCAGTCCCCGTCCGGGCAGGCCGACTTGACCCGGCGGGTGGTCTCCCGGCCGCGGAACCAGCGCGAGTCCTCGAACCGGACGCCGAGCGTGATCGCGAAGTCGCGCTCGTGGCTCGGGTCGATGTGCGACAGGCACCAGTAGGTCCCGTGGGGGGTGTCGGTGTACTGGTAGTAGACGGAGAAGCGGTCCTCCGCGCCGAACACGTGCCGGCCGGCCCACTCGCGGCACATCCGCTGGCCCTCGATCGCGCCGTCCTCGTCCTGCGGGAACGCCAGGCCGTCGTTGGCGTACGCCTTGTAGATCGTGCCGTTCTCGTCGTTCTTGGTGAAGTGCAGCTGCAGACCGAGATGGTGGGTCGCGACGTTGGTGAAGCGGTGCGCGGCCATCTCGTAGGACACCGAGAACACGTCGGCGAGGTCCTCCACCGACAGCTCGCGCGCGGCCTTGGCCTCCTGCAGGAACGGCACGACGCTGCGCTCGGGCATCAGGATCGCGGCGCCGAAGTAGTTGGCCTCGACGCGCTGGCGCAGGAAGTCGGCGAAGTCGCGGGGCTGGTCGTGGTCGAGCGCGATGTGCCCGAGCGTCTGCAGCAGGATCGTCCGGGGCGTGTGCATGCCGAGCTGCTCGCGCTCCAGGTAGATCCGCCGGTTGCGCAGGTCGGTGACGGACCGGACGGAGCGCGGCAGGTCCTGGACGTACTGCAGGCTGAAGCCGAAGTGACCGACCAGGGTCATCAGCATGCCCTGGGAGACCGCGCCGCCCCGGTAGCCGACGGCGTCGAGGGTCTGCGCGGCGACCCTCTCGATGTCGGGGAAGTGGTTGCCGCGCTCGTGCATCTGGCGGCGCAGCTCGGCGTTGGCCTTGCGCGCCTCCTCGGGGCTGGCGGTCGGCTTGGTGCGGCTGCGCTTCAGCTCCCCGTAGAGGGCGAGGATGTGCTCGATCACCTCGTTCGGCATCCGCTTGCCGACCTTGAGGTGCGACAGCCCGAGGGTGCGGTACAGCGGGTCGCGCTGCGCCTCCTCCAGCTGGATCTCCAGCTGCGCGCGGCGGCTCGGCGGCTGGCGGCGCAGCAGCTCCTCCACCGGGCACTCCAGCGCGGCGGCGAGGGACTGCAGCAGCGACAGCTTGGGCTCGCGCCGGCCGTTCTCCAGCAGCGAGAGCTGGGACGGGGCGCGCCCGACGCGCTCGCCGAGGTCCGACAGCGTCATGCCGCGGCCGCGCCGCAGGTGGCGGAGCCGCTGCCCGAAGGTGACGAGGTCTACATCGCTCGTCAAGTTGAGGGGTTCTTCTGGCCGCAAGGTCGTCACGGCTTCATCGTAGCGGAAATTTCGCAGTTCTTCTGTTACTCACGAGTTCATTAAGGGGTTGAAGTCCGGGCATAGTCATGTCCAAGCACCCAGGGGACGACACGGAAGGGCAAGACGATGAGCGACAGTCGCCTCAAGGGCGCAGCCGAGGAGCTGCAGCGGCAGTGGGAGACCGACGAGCGCTGGAAGGGCGTCGAGCGGACCTACTCCGCCGAGGACGTCGTCCGCATCCGCGGCTCGGTCCAGGAGGAGCACACCCTCGCGCGCCTCGGCGCCGAGCGGCTCTGGAAGCTCCTGCACGAGGAGGACTACGTCCACTCCCTCGGCGCGCTCACCGGGCTCCAGGCCGTCCAGCAGGTGAAGGCCGGGCTCAAGGCCATCTACCTGTCCGGCTGGCAGGTCGCGGCGGACGCCAACCTGGCGGGCCAGACCTACCCGGACCAGAGCATCTACCCGGCGAACTCGGTCCCGGCCGTCGTGCGCCGCATCAACAACGCGCTGCTGCGCGCCGACCAGGTCCAGTGGGCCGAGGGCGAGGGCGACACGCACTTCCTCGCCCCGATCGTGGCCGACGCCGAGGCCGGCTTCGGCGGCGTGCTGAACGCCTTCGAGCTGATGAAGGGCATGATCGCCGCGGGCGCCGCGGGCGTGCACTGGGAGGACCAGCTGGCCTCCGAGAAGAAGTGCGGCCACCTCGGCGGCAAGGTCCTCATCCCGACCTCGCAGCACATCAAGACCCTCAACACCGCCCGCCTCGCGGCGGACATCTCCAACGTGCCGTCCCTGATCATCGCGCGGACCGACGCCGAGGCCGCGACCCTGATCACGACGGACGTGGACGAGCGCGACCGCGAGTTCATCACCGGCGAGCGCACCGCCGAGGGCTTCTACCGCGTCCGCAACGGCATCGAGCCCTGCATCGCCCGCGCCAAGGCCTACGCGCCGTACTCCGACCTCATCTGGATGGAGACCGGCACCCCGGACCTGGAGCAGGCGCGCAAGTTCGCCGAGGCGGTCAAGGCCGAGTACCCGGACCAGATGCTGGCCTACAACTGCTCGCCGTCCTTCAACTGGAAGGCGCACCTGGACGACGCGACCATCGCCAAGTTCCAGCGCGAGCTCGGCCACATGGGCTTCAAGTTCCAGTTCATCACGCTGGCCGGCTTCCACGCCCTCAACTACGGCATGTTCGACCTGGCGCACGGCTACGCCCGCGAGGGCATGACGGCCTACGTCGAGCTGCAGGAGCGCGAGTTCGCGGCGGCCGAGAAGGGCTTCACCGCGGTCAAGCACCAGCGCGAGGCCGGCACCGGCTACTTCGACATGGTGAGCACCGCGATCGCGCCGGACTCGTCCACCACGGCGCTGAAGGGCTCCACCGAGGAGGGCCAGTTCCACTGAGCCGGTCCCGACCAGTGAGCTGATCCAGACCTGTCGCCCCAGGTCTGATCCCCAGCAGAAGGCCCCCGCGTCCCTACACCCGCGGGGGCCTTCTGATGTCCGCACGAGGTCCGGGGCCAGCGCCGGGACGAGGCCGGGACGGGGCCGGGACCGGGCCGGGGCGGAGGGCCGCCGGCGCCCGGACCAAGATCGGCCAAATGGGGAGGAAGTCTCGACATGTGGCGCTATTGAGGGCATCGTAAGCACGCTTGTGATCACTCAAGGGAGAGGATCCTTCCGATGGCGCAGCGCCACCCCCGCTTCCATCCGTTCCGGGCGACCCCCGGGCGCACGCTCCCGATCGCCGTCGCCGCCCTCTGCGTGGTCGCGCTCGCCCCCTCGGCGTCCGCCGCGCAGCACCGCTACACGCCCGGCGCCGAGGGCGTCGGCGACGCCTACTTCCCGCTCGAGGGCAACGGCGGCTACGACGCGCAGAACTACTCCCTGGACCTCACCTACGACCCCGACTACGACCAGCTCGACGGCGTCGTCACCATGACGGCGCGCGCGACCCAGGACCTGTCGAGCTTCGACCTGGACCTGTCCGGCATGGACGTCCAGCGCGTCAAGGTCGACCGGAACAAGGCCGACTTCAAGCGGCGCGGCCAGGAACTCGTCATCACGCCGCACAAGGGCCTGCGCAAGGGCAAGACGTTCACCACCGTCATCACCTACGGCGGCGTCCCCCAGACGATCGTGGGCTCCCCGATCGTGTTCGGCTCCCCCTACGGGTTCCTGCACACCCCGGACGGCGCGTTCGTCGGCGACGAGCCCAACGGCGCGTCCACCTGGTTCCCGGTGAACGACCACCCGAGCGACAAGGCCACCTACGACTTCAAGGTCACGGTGCCGAAGGGGCTGACCGTGGTCGCCAACGGGCTGCCCGACGGGCAGCAGAGCGGCAACGCGGCGTTCAGCCGCCGCTCCGCCGCGACCGCCGCCAGCACGTACAAGTGGCGCGAGCGGTACCCGATGGCCAGCTACCTCGCGACCATCGACATCGGCAAGTGGGACGTCAAGCAGGGCGAGTCGCCCGGCGGCGTCGGCAACTACACCGCCGTGGACCCGGTGCTGCTCCAGAACCAGCCGGACGCGGTGAACTTCTTCTTCGACACCACGAGCGAGGCCACCGACCTGTGGTCGTCGCTGTTCGGCAAGTACGCGTTCGAGACGACCGGCGCCATCGCCGACGACGCCCGCTACAACGGCGACCCCCTCGGCTTCTCCCTGGAGACGCAGAGCAAGCCGGTCTACTCCGCCGTCCGCAGCACCTCCACGATCGCGCACGAGCTGGCGCACCAGTGGTTCGGCGACGCGGTGTCCCCGGAGCGCTGGAAGGACGTGTGGCTGAACGAGAGCTTCGCGACCTTCGCCGAGTGGTACTGGGGCGAGAAGCACGGCGGCGCGACCGTCCACGACCGGGCCCGCACCACCTACAACTCGCGGCCCTTCCCGGACCCGGCGGGCCGTCCCTTCTGGTCGGTCGTGACCGCCGACCCGCAGCGCGACACCATGTTCAACCAGCGGGTCTACAGCGGCGGCGGGATGGCGCTGGAGTTCCTCCGCGAGAAGATCGGCGACGACGCGTTCTTCACGCTGCTGCGCACCTGGTACGCCCAGCACAAGTACGGCAACGCCACCACCGAGCAGTTCACCGCCCTGGCCCAGAAGATCTCCGGCCAGGACCTGACGCAGTTCTTCAAGGACTGGCTGTACTCCCCGATCAAGCCGGACCTCCCGCAGGGCTGACCCGCACCCCCTCGCCGACCCGCGGCGTGCCGCCGCTTCCCGGAGCGGCTCCGCCCAACATAGTCCGGGTCGTCGCGGCGCGGGCCCCGCGGGGGACATATACTTTTGCG
>NZ_JBEYYT010000216.1:7415-15640 GCF_040645715.1 Spirillospora sp. NPDC046719
TGGCCGGGGACAACCCCAACCACCCCGCGCACCCCGCCGCCGGCTCCCCCCCCCCCCGCCCCCGCCGCGCGGCGCCCCGCCGATGCCCGTAGCGGCTCGCCGCAACGTCGTCCGGGTCGACGGCCCGGCGGCCACTGTGCGAAATTACGTGGTCGCCGGGCCGGGCCTTGTCTAGGCTCTCGGCGAGTGGGCGTCCTTCCGTGGGTGTGGTGGTACGGGTTCCGGCGCCACACCGCCTACCCGCTCGGCTCCCTCGCCGAGTCGCTGACCAACACCGCCTTCGGCTTCATCCGCGCCTACGTGCTGCTCGCGCTCTGGCACGCGCGGCCCGCGCTCGGCGGCTACGCCGCCGCCGACGCCGTCACCTTCTGCTTCATCACCCAGGCGTTGATCGGCCCCGTGCAGATCTTCGGCGGGATGGACCTCACCGAGCGGATCCGCAACGGCGACGTCGCGATCGACCTGCACCGGCCGGTCGGGCTGCTGGGCTGGTGGCGGGCCGAGGACCTCGGCCGCGCCGCCGGGTCGCTGGTGCTGCGCGCCGGGCCGCCGCTGGTCGCGGGCGCGCTGGCGTTCCCCTTCCGCGTGCCGGGCCCGGCGGGCCTGGCGGCGTTCGCGGCGGCGGTGCTGCTGGGCGCGCTGGTCGGCTTCGCGATCCGCTACCTGGTGGCGCTCGGGATGTTCTGGCTGCACGACGACCGGGGCCTGACCGCGGTCGCGCTGGTGATGTCGCTGTTCTTCTCCGGGATGATCCTGCCGCTGGTGGTCTTCCCCGGCCGGCTCGGGGACGTCGCGCGGGCGCTGCCGTGGTCGGCGCAGATCCAGGTGCCGGCGGACGTGTTCCTCGGCCGCCGCTCCGGCGCCGGCCTGCTCGGCGCGCTCGCGTTCCAGGCCGGGTGGGCCGCCGCGCTGCTCGCCGCCGGATGGCTGCTGACCCGCGCCGCACGGCGGAGGCTGGTGATCCATGGTGGCTGACGGCGGCGCGCGGCCGGTGCGGATGTACGGGCTGCTGGCGTGGACGTGGCTGCGGGCGGCGGGCCGGTTCCCGGTGTCCATGGTGCTGCTGTCGCTGGCGACCGCGGTCGTCGGCGGGCTGGACGCGGTGGCCGTCCTGGTGCTGTTCTCCCGCGCGCCCCGCATCGCCGGCTTCACCGCGGCGGAGGTGCTGTTCCTGTACGGGACGAGCGCGCTCTCGTTCGCGATCTCCGACATCGTGCTCGGCACGACCGAGCAGCTCGGCGAGCGCGTCCGGCTGGGCACCCTGGACGCGGTGCTGGTGCGGCCGGTCAGCCCGCTGATCCAGATCGCGACCGAGCAGTTCTCGCCCCGCCGGCTCGGCAAGCTCGTCCCGGCGGTCGCCGTCCTGGCGCTCGTGCTGCCGCGGCTGGACGTGCCGTGGACGCCGGGCCGGGCCGCGGCGCTCCCGCTGATGGTCGCGTCCGGGACGGCGATCTTCGCGGGGCTGTGGGTGCTGACGGCGGCCGTGCAGTTCGTCATGGTCGACAGCCACGGCGCCACGAAGTCGCTCACCTACGGCGGCGCGTACCTGACGCAGTACCCGATGACGATGTTCGGCCGCGACTTCGTGCGCGGGGTGACCTTCGTCGTGCCGCTCGCGTTCGTCAACTGGCAGCCCGCGCTGTACGTCCTGGACCGGCCGGACCCGCTGGGGCTGCCGGCGGCGGCGCGGTTCGCCTCGCCCGCCGTCGCGGCGGTGCTGTGCGGGGCGGCGGCGCTGGCGTGGCGGGCGGGGATCCGGCACTACCGATCGACGGGGAGCTGAGGCCGATGCGGGAGACGGGGACCGGTACGGGGTCCGGGGCCGAGCCGGTGATCCGGGCGGCGGACGTCGTCAAGTCGTTCACGGTCCGCGGGCGCGCGGGCGGCCGGCGGCGCGCCCGGACGGCCCTGCGCGCCGTCGACGGCGTGTCGTTCACGGTCGCGCCCGGCGAGTTCGTCGGCTACCTCGGGCCGAACGGCGCCGGCAAGTCGACGACCATCAAGATGCTCACCGGGATCCTGACCGCCTCGTCCGGCACGCTGCGGGTGTGCGGCCTGGACCCCTCGCGCCGCCGGACGGCCCTCGCCCGCCGGATCGGCGTCGTCTTCGGGCAGCGCACGACCCTCTGGTGGGACCTGCCGCTGCGCGACAGCCTCGCCCTCGTCCGGCGGCTGTACCGGGTGGACGCGGCGGCGCACCGGGCGCGGCTCGCGGAGCTGACCGCGCTGCTGGAGCTGGAGCCGTTCCTGCACACGCCGGTCCGGCAGCTCAGCCTCGGCCAGCGGATGCGCGGCGACCTCGCCGCCGCGCTGCTGCACGACCCGGAGCTGCTGGTGCTCGACGAGCCGACGATCGGGCTGGACGTGGTGAGCAAGACCACCGTCCGGGACTTCCTGGAGAGGACCAACGCCGAGCGCGGCACCACGATCCTGCTGACCACGCACGACCTCGGCGACATCGAGCGGCTCTGCCGGCGCGTGCTGATCATCGACCGCGGCCGGCTCGCCTACGACGGCGGGCTGGACGAGCTGCGCCGCACCGTCGACGCCGACCGGACCCTGGTGGTCGAGCTGGCCGAGCCGGCGCCGCCGATCGTGCTCGGGGAGATCCGGGCCGAGCGGGTCGAGGGGGCGCGGCAGTGGCTGCGGGTCCCGCGCGAGGAGAACGCCGCGGCGCTGGTGGCGGCGCTCGCGCAGCGCCACGAGGTCCGCGACATCTCGCTGCGCGAGGCCGGCATCGAGGACGTCCTCGCCGGGCTCTACCGCGGCGACCACGCGTACTGGTGCTCGGGACGGCCCGTCGCGCCGTAGCGCAGCGTCACCACGACCCGGCCGGCCTCGGCGAGCCCGGCGAGGTAGCGCTGCGCGGTGGCGCGGGAGATCCCGACCAGGTCGGCGACCTCGGCGGCCGAGCGCGGCTCGTCCGCCGCCCGCAGCGCCTCGGCGATCAGCCGGGCCGTCACCGGCGACTGCCCCTTCGGCGCGGCGGGCTGGGCGTGCAGCGGCGCGTACAGGGTGCGCAGCGCGCCGTCGAGCGCCGCCTGCGACAGCTCGCCGCCGGACAGCGCCGCCCGGTAGCGCGCGTACGCGGTGAGCCGCTCGCCGAGCGCGGCGGCGGTGAACGGCTTGATCAGGTAGTGCAGCGCGCCGCCCGCGAGCGCCTCGCGGACGACGCCGGGGTCCGCCGCCGCGGTCGCCATGATCACGTCCGCGGACAGCTCGGGCAGCAGCGCGAGGCCCGGCTCGTCCGGGAGGTAGACGTCCAGCAGGACCAGGTCGGGCGCCAGCTCGGCGGCCATCGAGCGGGCCTCGGCGGCGGTGTGCGCGAGGCCCGTGACGGCGAAGCCGGGCAGGCCCGCCACGAACCCGGCGTGCACCTGCGCCACCCGGAAGTCGTCGTCCACCACCAGCACGCCGATCACCGCGCCGCCTCCCCTTTCCGCCGCCGCGCCGCCGGCCCGGCCCTCCGCGCCGGTCCCGCGCCCGGCCGTCCGACCGTCTCCGTGCCCGCTCACCGGACCGTCTCCGTGCCCGCTCACCGGACCGCCTCCGCGCCGAGGACGCCGGGCAGCCGGGCCACCGCGACCGCGCCCGTCCCGTCCCCGCCCGGGTCGACGAACGCGACGTCGCCGTCGCGGGCGCGGGCGGTGCGGCGGGCGAGCCCCAGCCCGAGGCCGCGCGAGCGGCCGCCCGCCGCGTCCCGGGTGGACACCCCGTCGTCGAAGACGGCCTCGCGCAGCCCCTCCGGCAGCCCGTCGCCGGAGTCGGCGACGGTGACGTGCAGGTCGCGGCCGTCGCCGAGCAGCTCGACCTCGACCCGGGCGGGCCGCCGCCGGCCCAGCCGGGCCGCCTCGACGGCGTTGTCGACGAGGTTGCCGACGACCGTCGTGACGTCCAGCGGCTCGGCGACCCGGCCCGGCACGTAGCTCGTGGAGCCGATGTCCAGCCGGACGCCCTTCTCGGCGGCGACGGCCGACTTGGCGGCCAGGAACGCCCGCAGGTAGGGGTCGGTGAGCGGGTCGGGCAGCTCCTCCGCGGCGGGCAGCCGGCCCACCTCGTCGTCCATCAGCGCGCCGAGGTAGCCGGCGGCCTCCTCGGCGTGCCCGAGCTGGAGCAGCCCGGACAGCGTGTGCAGCCGGTTGGCGTACTCGTGCCGCTGCGCGCGCAGCGCGTCGAACAGCGTGCTGACCGAGTCCAGCTCGCGGGCGAGGGTCTCCAGGTCGGTGCGGTCGCGCAGGGTGACCACGGCGCCGAGGTCGCGGCCGTCGCGGCGGACCTCCCGCCGGTTCACCACCAGCACCCGCTCGCCGGCGGTGACGAACAGGTTGGCCGCCTCGCGGGAGCCGGTCAGCACGTCCCGCAGCGCGCCCTCCGGCGCGAGCCCGGCGGCGGCCGCGCCGCGCTCGGGGGCGACGCCGAGGAGCCGGGACGCCTCGTCGTTGCAGACGGCGATCCGGCCCGCCGTGTCGACCGCGACCACGCCCTCCCCGACGCCGTGCAGGACGGCCTCCCGCTCCTGCACCAGCTCGGCCAGCTCGTAGGGCTCCAGGCCGAGCGTCTGCCGCTTCAGCCGGCGTCCGATCGCGGCGGAGGCCAGCACGCCGAGCAGCACGGCGCCGGCGATGAACAGCGTGAGGTCGCGCAGCAGGTGGTCGAGCTCCCGGTCGATCGCGCCGGCGTCGAACCCGACGCTGACCTCGCCGAGGACGCCGCCCTGCGGCCCGTACAGCGGCACCTTGCCGCGCGCCGACAGGCCGAGCGTGCCGCGCTCGATGTTGACGACCTCGTGCCCGGCGAGCGCCTCCGACGGGTCGGTGCTGACCCGCCGGCCGACCTCGCCCAGCGTCGGATGCGAGTACCGGATGCCGCGCCGGTCGGTCACCACGACGAACAGCGCGCCGGTGCGGATCCGGACGCGCTCGGCGCGCTCCTGCACGACGTGGCCGGGGTCGCCCGCCGCGATCGCGGCGTCGATCTGCGGGTCGACGGCGACGGCGCGCGCGACGGTGAGGGCCCGCTGCCCGTACTGGTCGCGCAGCTCGCCGTCCAGCATCCAGGCGACCAGCCCGTAGCCGAGGCAGGCGACGACGACGACCACGCCCACCTGCAGGATCAGCACCTGGCGGGCGAAGGGGATGCGGGGCCGGACGGACATGACCCGCACCGTACGTCACGCCGGGCCCCGCCGCCCAGACCCCGGCGAGCAAAAAGAGCAGAAGTGCGGAATACGCACTCAACGTGGGGATTCGCGGCTTGCGAGCACATCGCGGGCAAGGGTTCCGGTGACGCGGGCCACATCCCTACGGTTCCGCCATGCCCAAGCGAGCAACCACCCCCGAGAACGCGGACGACGGCCGCGTGAGCACGGGCGATCCCGTCATCGAGCTGCGGGGCGCGACCAAGCGCTTCCGCTCGTCCGGCGGCGGCGTGCACACCGCGGTCCGCGACCTGAACATGACCGTCCGGGCCGGCGAGTTCGTCGCCGTGGTCGGGCCGACCGGCTGCGGGAAGTCCACCACCCTGTCCCTGGTGTCCGGCCTGGAGCCGGCGTCGGAGGGCAGCGCCCTCGTGCACGGCAGGCCCGTCGAGGGCATCCCCGACGGCGTCGGCTACATGTTCCAGAACGACGCGGTGCTGCCGTGGCGGACCGTCCTGGACAACGTCGCGACCGGCCCCCGCTACCGGGGGGCGGGCAAGCGCGAGGCGCGCGAGCGCGCCCGCGACTGGGTCGCCCGGGTCGGCCTCGCCGGCTTCGAGGGCTACTACCCGCACCAGCTGTCCGGCGGCATGCGCAAGCGCGTCGCGCTCGCCCAGACCCTGGTGAACGAGCCGTCGGTGCTGCTGATGGACGAGCCGTTCTCGGCCCTGGACGTGCAGACCCGCGGGCTCATGCAGGACGAGCTGCTGCGGCTGTGGTCGGGCTCGGGCGCGGCGGTCGTGTTCGTCACCCACGACCTGGAGGAGGCGCTCGTCCTCGCCGACCGGGTCGTGGTGATGACGGCCGGCCCGGCGACGATCAAGGGCGTGTTCACGGTGCCGCTGGAGCGGCCCCGGGACGCCGAGGAGGTCCGGCTCACCTCCGGGTTCCTGGACATCTACCGGGAGGTCTGGGACTCGCTGCGCGAAGAGGTCCAGATCACCAGGGAAAGGGGCACCGGCAATGCCGCGTGAGTCGGAGACCGTGCAGGCCGCCGAGGAGGCGCGGGCCGGCAAGGACGTACTGGGCGCGGGAGCGGTGGCCCCGGCCGGGCCGCCCGGCGGGGCGGACGAGTCCGCCGCGATCGCGCGGATGCGCTCGGCCGGGCTGCGCCGCCGGCTCGGCGTCAACGGCGTCCGCGTCCTGCTGGTCGCGGCGTGGCTCGGCTCGTGGGAGCTGGCCGCCCGCAACTGGATCGACCCGTTCTACTACTCGATGCCGTCGAAGATCTGGAGCCGGCTGGCCGGCTGGTTCACCGACGGGACCTCGCAGGGCTCGATCTGGGAGCAGATCTCCTACACCCTGCAGGAGGCGGTGGCGGGCTTCGTGCTCGGCGCCGCGGGCGGCGTGGTGCTCGGCATCGTGCTCGGCCGCAGCCGCTACCTGTCCGACGTGTGCGCGCCGTTCATCAAGGCCGTCAACGCGATCCCGCGGATCATCCTGGCCTCGCTCTTCGTGATCTGGTTCGGGCTCGGCATGGAGTCCAAGATCGCGACCGCGTTCGTGCTGGTGTTCTTCGCGGTGTTCTTCAACGCCTTCCAGGGCGCCCGCGAGGTCGACCGGAACCTGGTGAACAACGCCCGGATCCTCGGCGCCGGCCGGATGCAGGTGCTGTGGACGATCGTGGTGCCGAGCGCCACCTCGTGGATCCTCGCCTCGCTGCACTCGGCGTTCGGGTTCGCGATCATCGGCGCGATCGTCGGCGAGTACAGCGGCGCCGACAAGGGCCTCGGCCTGCTCATCAACCACTCCCAGGGCACCTTCGACTCGGCCGGCATCTACGCCGGAATGATCATCATCACGGTGCTGGCGCTGCTCGCCGAGTGGCTGCTCACCGCGGTCGAGGGCCGGCTGCTGCGCTGGCGCCCGCCGGCCGCCGGGGCCGACCCGCAGATCTGACCGGCCCCCTCCCACCCCCTTCGCACGACCAGGAGAACCACCATGCGCACCACCCCGATCCGCGTCACCGCCGCCGCGGTCGCCGCCCTCACCGCCCTGTCCGTCTCGGCCTGCCGCGACTCGCGCGGCGGCGGGGACGGCGGCGGCAAGGACGGCGGCACCGTCAAGATCATGGTCGGCGGCATCGACAAGGTCATCTACCTGCCGGCCAAGCTGACCGAGCAGCTCGGCTACTTCAAGGAGCAGGGCCTCGACGTCCAGCTGCTCACCGAGCCGGCCGGCGCGCAGGCCGAGAACGTGCTGATCTCCGGCGACGTGCAGGGCGTCGTCGGGTTCTACGACCACACCATCGACCTGCAGACCAAGGGCAAGTGCGTGCAGAGCGTCGTGCAGATGGCCGACGTGCCCGGCGAGGCGGAGATGGTCGCCGCGAAGAAGGCGTCCGCGCTGGCGTCGCCCGCCGCGTTCAAGGGCAAGAAGCTGGGCGTGACCAGCCCCGGCTCGTCCACCGACTTCATCACCCGGGCGCTCGCGGTCCGCAACGGCGTGAAGACCTCCGACTACACCACGGTGAAGGCGGGCGCCGGCCCGACGTTCATCTCGACGCTCGACAACGGCGGCATCGACGCCGGCATGACCACCGACCCGACCATCGCCAAGCTCGTCAGCACCGGCAAGGCGAAGGTCATGGTGGAGATGCGGACCGAGGACGGCACCCGCAAGGCGCTCGGCGGGCTGTACCCGTCCAGCTCCCTGTACATGGACTGCTCCTACGTGAAGTCGCACGGCGAGACGGTGCAGAAGCTCGCCAACGCGTTCGTCAAGACGCTCGGCTGGATCAAGCAGCACAAGCCTGCGGAGATCGCGGCGAAGATGCCGGCCGACTACGCGGGCGGCGACCCGGCGCTGTACGAGAAGGCCATCACCGACTCGATCAGCATGTTCAACGGCGACGGCGTCATGCCCGACGAGGGCGCGAAGAACGTGCTGGAGGTGCTGGCCCAGTTCTCGCCCAACGTGCAGGGCAAGAAGGACCAGGTGGACCTGTCGAAGACCTACACGACCCAGTTCGTCACCAAGGCGAAGCAGTCCTGACGGACCGCGCCCGTAGGGCGCGGTGAAAGCGGGC